>JALOPO010000139.1 GCA_025453855.1 Gemmatimonadaceae bacterium | reverse complement strand
CACGCGCGCCTGGGCACCGGCGGCGACGCTGGTGATGCGATCGCCGGTGACGATGACGAGCGGTGCATCGAGCACCCTGCCGTCGCCGACGACGAGGCGTGCGGCGCGGATGGCGACCGGGACGGCAGGGTTGGCGGCGATCGCTCCCTGTGCGGCGAGCGCGGTGGACACGGCGGCACAGCAGAGCGCGATTCCGATGGGGAGGCGCACGCGACGCTCCGGGCTGAGGGTGACACGGAGCCACGCTAACCGCCGAGCGCGCCAGGGCGAGTCCGCGCACACGGTCGTGCGCACGCCGGCGAGCTCGCGTCGTCACCCTGAGGGCGTCCGGCACCGCCACACGCAGCCGCGCGGCTCGACCGTCGGCCACGACTTCGGGAGCGAGTCGTTACTCCGCGTCGATCGGGTCGAGACGGACACCACCGTGTGTGGATGAGTGACGCCGCACCGTGCCGACGCAGGTGGCTCGGGGCGACCCGTATCTCCCGGAGGACGTGATGTCGGTCCATGGTCCGCGCGCGCTCGCCGGCGCGCTCCTCGGTACGTTCCTGCTGGCGCTGCCGCTGGCGAGCCAGGTCACCACCGCCACGCTCGCCGGCATCGTGCGCGGTCCGGGCGGAACGCCGGTCGCCGAGGCCACGGTGCGGGCGGTCCACGTGCCGTCGGGGTCGGCATACGGGACCACGACGCGCGGCGACGGGAGCTTCCGGATCCTGAACATGCGCGTGGGCGGACCGTACCGCGTGACGGTGCGCGCGATCGGGTACGCGCCGGAAACGCAGGACGACATCTCGCTCGCGCTCGGCACCACCACCGATCTCGCCTTCCTGCTCCGCCAGCAGACGGTCACGCTGCAGACGGTGGTCGTCTCGGCCGGGCCGGCGGACCTCGGGTCGTCGCGGACCGGCGCCGCGACCCGCGTGACGCGCGAGGCGATCGCGCAGCTGCCGACGATCAACCGCAACATGAACGACTTCGCGCGGACCTCGCCCTTCTTCTCGGGGAACTCGACGAACTCCATGTCGTTCGCCGGCGTGAGCAACCGCCTGAACAACATCACCATCGACGGCTCGTTCTTCAACAACTCGTTCGGGCTGCAGGGGCAGCCCGGTGCCCGCACCGGTGTGGCAGCGATCTCGCCCGAGGCGATCGACCAGCTGCAGGTGAACATCGCGCCCTACGACGTGCGACAGGGGAACTTCGTGGGCGCCGGCGTGAACGCGGTGACGCGGAGCGGAACGAACAGCTACGCCGGATCGGTCTACCGCATCCAGCGTGACCAGGGGCTGGTCGGGACGCGGGCCGGCGCCGTCCCCTTCAATCCGGGGACCTTCGATTTCGGGCTCTGGGGCGGCTGGGCGAGCGGACCGATCGTGAAGGATCGCCTCTTCTTCTTCGCGAACGTCGAGGACGACCTCCTCGGCCAGCCGGGGACGATCTTCCGCGCGAACGCCGGGGGCGAGCCGGTGTCGGGCAACACGACGCGGGTGCTGGCGAGCGACCTGCAGCAGCTGAGCGGCTTCCTGGCGCAGAACTTCCGCTACCAGACCGGTCCCGCGGGCGGCTACGAGTTCGGCACGCCGTCACGCCGACTGCTGGCGAAGCTCGACGCCAACCTCGGCGAGCGCCACAAGGCGAGCCTGCGCTACACGCAGCTCGACTCGCGCACCGACGTGACGGTCTCCTCGTCGAATGCGCTCGGCTTCGCCGCCGGCCGCGGCGGCAACCCGCTCGACTTCCTGAGCTTCCAGAACTCGAACTACGCGATCGGCGAGAACATCCGATCGATCGTGGGCGAGTGGAACGCCCAGCTCACCGACCGGCTCTCGAACAACCTCATCGTGGGCTACACGACCAACGACGAATCGCGCGACTTCGCGAACCGCACTGCCTTCCCGTTCGTCGACATCCTGCAGCAGAACACCGCCTACACCTCGTTCGGGCTGGAGCCGTTCACGCCGCTCAACCAGCTGCGGTACAACACCCTCCAGCTGCAGAACAACCTGACGCTGGCGCTCGGGCGCCACGAACTGACGGCCGGGATCGCGGGGCAGCGGTACCGGTCGGAGAACGTCTTCTTTCCCGGGTCGCAGAGCGTGTACGTCTACAACTCGCTGCAGGACTTCTACACCGACGCCAACGACTACCTGGCGAACCCGAACCGCACCACGTCGCCGGTGTCGCTCGCGCGCTTCCAGCTGCGCTACAACAACGTGCCGGGGCTGAGCGAGCCGCTCCAGCCACTCGACGTGTTCTACGGCGGCGCCTACCTGCAGGACGACTTCAGGCCGTTCGACAACCTGCGCCTGACGATCGGTGTGCGGGCGGACGTCCCCGTGTTCCGGAACACCGGCTACACCAACCCGCAGGCGAACACGCTCACCTTCCGCGACCCGGCCGGCAATCCCGCGCAGTTCCGCACCGAGAAGCTCCCCGACGCGAACGTGCTGTGGTCGCCGCGCGTGGGCGTGAACTGGGACGTGACGGGCACGCGCCGGACCGTGCTGCGTGGGGGCACGGGGCTGTTCACCGGTCCGCCGAGCTACGTGTGGATCTCGAACCAGATCGGCCAGAACGGGATCCTGACCGGCTTCATCCAGCAGGACAACACGCGGGCGTTCCCGTTCAATCCCAACCCGACGCACTACGCCCCCGCGAACGTCACCGGGGCGCCGGCAGCGTCGTACGAGCTGAACTTCACCGACCCGGACTTCCGCTTCCCGCAGGTCTGGCGCTCCAACGTCGCCATCGACCAGCGGCTCCCGCTCGGCTTCGTGGGGACGGCCGAGTTCCTGTACAGCCGCGACGTGAACGGCGTGGCCTACTTCAACGCGAACCTGCCGGCGCCGACGGCGGCGTACGCCGGCCCGGACCAGCGCCCGCGCTACACCGTGCAGCGCGTAAACCCGAACATCACGGGCGCCTTCGTGCTCACCAACCAGAACGTGGGCTACAACTGGAATTGGGCGGTGTCGCTGCAGCGGAACTTCGTGAACGGGCTGTTCGTGACCGGCGGCTATCGGTACGGCGTGGCGCGCAACACGTTCGAGCCGACGTCCATCGCCGCCGGCAGCTGGAACAGCAACCCGATGCCGCGCGATCCGAACAACCCGCCGGTCGGCTTCTCCGGCTTCTCGCCGGGGCGGCGCGTCTTCGGCGCGCTGTCGTTCCGGCGCGAGTACTTCCGGGTCGGCGCGACGACGCTCTCGCTCTTCGTGGATGGTGCGACGCAGGGAAACGGGAGCTACACCTTCGCCAACGACGCCAATGGCGACGGCGGCGCGAACGACCTCCTCTACGTGCCGCGCGGCATCGAGGAGATGCGTTTCCAGGACTTCACGCTCAACAACGTGACCTACACCGCGGCGCAGCAGGCCGCCGCCTGGGAGGCGTACATCGCGCAGGATCCCTACCTCCGACGCCGTCGCGGGCAGTACGCCGAACGCGGCGCCGCCTTCCTGCCGATGGTCATCCGGGCCGACGCGGCGCTCGCGCAGGACATCTTCACGACCGTGATGGGGAAGCGCCACTCGCTCCAGGTGCGGCTCGACGTGTTCAACGTCGGCAACCTGCTGAACCGTGACTGGGGGGTCGGCGACCGCTTCGTGAACACGCAGCCGCTCACCAACGCGAGCCTCGATCCCGCGACCGGCGAGCTGCAGTATCGTCTGCGCGTCGTGAACGGCCAGCTCATGACCACGACCTTCCAGAAGACGGCCAACCTGCTCGACGTCTACCGCATGCAGCTCACGTTCCGCTACAACTTCCAGTGACGCATCCGTCGCACCGCACCGACTCGGCATGATCGACAGACGCGACGCGCTCGCGCGCCTCGCCGCGGGCGCCATGGCGGCGCGTTTCGCGCGCACGCCCGGTGCCCTCGCCGATCACGGGGCCCACCGTGATCCCGATGACCGGGTGGGTGCACCGCTCGTGCCCTGGCGACCCGGGATGCTCGACATCCATCATCTCGCGACTGGTCGCGGCGACGCGACGCTCGTCGTGGCCCCCGACGGTCGCACCGCGCTGATCGATGCGGGGGCCGTGACCTCCGACTCGCCCGCGCTCGTGGCGCCGCAGCCCGATGGCGCCCGCGCGCCGGGCGAATGGATCGCGCGCCACGTGCAGCGCCGCCTGCGCGACACGGGCGCGCGCGCGATGCACTCGCTGGTGGTGACGCACCTCCACGCGGACCATGCGGGCGGTGTCCCCGGGCCCGTGCCCCTGGATCCGGCTCGGCACGTGCCGACCGGGGCGAGCGACGTCGCACGCCGCGTCCCCGTGGAGACGCTGCTCGATGGCGACTGGCCGGACTATGCGGTCGCGGACGCCGAGGATCGCCGGACGGCCGCGAATCATGCCGCCTTCGCGCTCGAGCGGGCGCGCAACGGGCAGCGGAACGCGCGCCTCGTGGCCGGCACCACGGGGCAGGTCCTCCCCGACGCGGTGGTCGACGGCACGCCATTCACGGTGCGAACGCTCGCGGCACGCGGGCATGTCTGGACCGGCACGGGGACGGCGCGCCGCGATGCCTTCGCGTCGCGACCGGCCGGCGATCCGCCGCCGACCGAGAACGCCGGCTCGGTGGCGCTGCTCATCGAGTACGGCGCCTTCCGGTACGCGCACTTCAGCGATCTCACGAGCTGGCGCGATGCAGGGACGCGCCCGTGGATGGATGCGCTGACACCCGCTGCCGCGGCGTGCGGGCGGGTCACGGTGGCGGTGCTCCCGCATCACGGCATGTTCGACGGCGCCGACAACACGGTCGTGGCCACGCTCGCGGCGCGCGCCTGGATCATCTCGGCGTGGCATGCAGCGCACCCGAGCCTCGACGTGCTCGAGCGTCTCTACACGCCACGCCTGTTCGACGGGGCGCGCGACGTGTGGAGCACGGCGCTCCATCCGGCGGCCGCGCTGGGCATGGATCGGCTCGTCCGGCGGTTCGTGTCGCGGAGCGGACATGTCATCTGTCGCGTCCCCGGCGCGAGCGGGGTGCCGCGCGTCGTCGTCACCCGCAGCGACGACGAGCGCGACACGGTGACATCGGTGCGCGTGCTGGCCTGACGGTCGGCGGTCGTCCCGCGCCCAGGTACGAGCGGCCCGCCATGCGGAACGGGCCATGGCGCCTCGCCGCGTGCGAGTGGCCATGCCCGCTGCCACGAGCATCGCCCGGTCATCGCGATGGTGATGCGCCCGGCACCTCGCGCGCCGGCGTGGGCATGCGAATGAGCGCGGCGCGCACGCCGCATGACACGGATGCGCGCCGCCGATTTCGCCGTGCTGCCTCACGAGCATGCGCACGCATGCAGCGTGCGCACGTCAACGTATCGCCCGGCGTCACTCCTCCTCGTCGCCCTCGACGTCGCCGTCCATCTCGGCGGCAGCCGTCGCATTCACGTCGCTCTCGTTCACGTCGCTCTCGGCGAGCGCGTTCAGGCGCTCGTCGGCCGCCTTCTCCTCGGCCAGCGTCTCCTCGAGCAGCGTGGCGACGTCGTCGTGGCCGAGCAGGTTGGCGTGCGCGATCGCCGAGCCGTAGGCGGAGATCTCGTAGTGCTCCATGCGCTGCGCCGCGATGATCAGCGCCGCATCGCGCACCGCGTCGCTCCCCTCGGCCTCGAGCATCTCCTCGCCCTCCTCGATGAGCGCCTGCATGGCGCGGCACTCCTTGCCACGTGCCCCGAGGCCGAGCGCCTGCAGCGCCTGGCCGACGCGCTCCACTTGGCGCTCGGTCTCGGCACGATGGTCCCTGAACGCCTGCTTGAGCTCGGGGTGCTGGGCGGCGCGCTCGAGCTTCGGGAGCGCCTTGAGCGCCTGCCGCTCGGCGCCGAGGATGTCGCGCAGCTGGTCGACGAGCAGGTCCTGCATGGTCTCGAGCTTCATGGAGCCTCCAGGGGATGACGACGCGTGCGCGACCACCATGGCGCGCGGGCATCGCGCCCGAGCAGGCGCAGGGGGCGTACCGGCGGCGGCGCATACCGTGCGCCCACGGACACGGGTCGGCGGACGGCGCCAGAGTGTCCCAGCCGGTCGCTCGCGGTGCGCAGGGCGGGCACAGCGGTGCGGCCGGATGCCGGTGTGGTGTATCACGACGCATCCACCTTTCATCGGTTCGCGCTTGCGTCGGGCTCGCGCGCGGCGTCAGTTGGAGGGCGCCCGGTCGCGGCCGCCCGGCTGCGGCACCGGTCACCGATCGACAGCCATCCCGACCGACTCACGCTCATCCGTCCCGTGAAGCGATCGCTCCTCGTCACGCTCCCCGTCGGTGTCAGCCTCGTGGGCTGTGGGCCCGAGCCGATGGCCGGCATCGATCCGTGCGACCGGCAGGCGTGGGACACGCAGGCCTGCGAACAGGCGGTGGCCAACCGCGGCACCTTCAACGGCGGCGTCTGGATCCCGTACCTGTATGCACGCCCGTTCGCATACTACGCGGCGCAGCAGGCGGCGTTCGCGCGCGGCGGCGGGCGCAGCACCGCGCTCCCGCCGGGCTACTTCACGCAGGGGTGGCGCTCGACCTCGCAGCGGCTGGACGCGATGCGCACGTCGCCGACGCTGGCCGGCTACGTGCTGCGCCCCACGACGCCCGATGGGTTCCGGTCGCGGGCGTTCACGTACGGCGCGCCCGGTCGCAGCTACGCGCGGAGCGGCGGCTTCGGGCGCACGGGGCGCGCGTACACCGGTGGCGGGCGGGGCGCGGGGGGATGAGCGCTCCGCACATCACGCGAGGATGCGCGCATGGTGCATGGCGCGCCCGTGCGACGGTCGCGCTCGTGGTGACGTCGTGCGTCGTGGCCGCCTGCCGCAGCGAGCCGAGCACGGCGGAGCGCGTGGCGGCGGTGCTGAACGAGGAGGCGTCCTTCCGCGAGGATTCGGCGGCGATCATGGCGCGCGTGACGACCGACACCGTCTTCACGGTGTGGGGCGGGCGCAATCCCGAGTGGGTCGACACGATCGCCGACACCGCGGCGGTCCCGCCGACGCTGTTTCGCTTCCAGAGCCGGAGCGGCTACTGCTGGGCGACGACCAAGCGCGCGAGCGCCGGCGACACGCTCACGTGCCCGTGGGAGCCCACCGACCAGGCGACGTACGACGCGGGTGGCCTGACGCTCCTCGAGACGGCGCCGATCCCCTCGCCGCTCGAGGACACGATCGTCCCCGCGGCGCCACCACCGCGACCCTGATGGTGGTCCTCGCAGGCGCTCCGCGCGGCGCGCACGACGCGAGTGCCCCGTTCGCGCCCACACTTCCCTGCCCTCCCGCATGCAGCGCATCGTCGCCCCGCACCCGATGGCCGACCTGCACGCCGCACTCGGCTTCGACTGGGCCGACGGCTACTGGCAGGACGCGGCGCACTACGAGCTGACGCTCGACGAGGTCGAGCGGATCGAGCGCGCCACGGCGGAGCTGCACGCGCGCTGCCTGGATGCGGTGCAGCACGTGATCACGACGCGCAGCTATGCGCGGCTGGGGATCGATCCGCAGTGGGGGCCGCTCATCGAGGCCACGTGGGAGGAGGAGCCGCCCTCGCTCTACGGCCGCTTCGACCTCTGCGTGACCGACACCGGGCTGGCGATGTACGAGTACAACGCCGACACGCCGACCTCGCTCGTGGAGGCGGCGGTGGTGCAGTGGCACTGGCTGCAGCGCACGATGCCCGGCGCCGACCAGTACAACCGGCTGCACGAGGCGCTGGTGGAGACGTGGCGCAGCTTCGTGCTCGCGGGG
The DNA here is from genome assembly GCA_025453855.1 of Gemmatimonadaceae bacterium. GTDB lineage: Bacteria > Gemmatimonadota > Gemmatimonadetes > Gemmatimonadales > Gemmatimonadaceae > JALOPO01. Next base: position 2,202 of record JALOPO010000139.1, on the reverse strand, counting down.
CCGGTGCGCTGCTACTACGGCGATCCGTCGAGCGAGGACATGGCGACGGTGGAGTACGTGGCGCACACCGCGCGCGAGGCCGGGCTGGTGGCGACGGTCGAGGACATCGCGACGATCGGCGCGGTGGATGGCCGCCTCGTGGCGAGCGACGGCGCGGCGGTGGGCACGGCCTTCAAGCTCTACCCGTGGGAGTGGCTCGTCGCCGACGACTACGCGCCGCTGGTGGACCAGGTGACGTGGATCGAGCCGGCGTGGAAGCTGCTGCTGTCGAACAAGGGGATCCTGGCGGTGCTGCACGAGCTCTTCCCCGATCATCCGCACATCCTGCCGGCGACGCTCGACGTGGCCGACACGCTCACGTGGGAGGGCTACGTGAGCAAGCCGCTGCTCGGGCGCGAGGGGGCGAACGTGGAGGTGCGGCTGCTCGACCAGGCGCTGGCCGCGTCACGCGGGCCGTACGACGGGGCGCGCGTCTACCAGCAGCTCATGACGCCACCCGACTTCGGCGGGTGGCGGCCGGTGATCGGGTCATGGATGATCGGCCAGTCGCCGGCGGGGATGGGGATCCGCGAGACGCCGGGGATCATCACCGACAACCGGTCGCGCTTCGCGGCGCACTGCATTCGCGGGTAGGGACGTCACGGCCCCGGCGCGGAAGCCGGTGGTCCGCGATCCGATCGCCCCACGGACGAGCGACGCCGCCTGGACGTCGGGTGACGCGCGGACATCGGCATGCGCCAGCGCGCACGCCACCGCGCCCAGTACGGGTGCAACCGGCGACCGATGAACGGCGGCGCGCAGATCACCGCGATCGTGCCGAACATGGAGGCCAGCAGGACACCCGCGGCGACATCCTGCCACGACTGCGCGGCACGCATCGCGAGGCCGAAGATCCAGATGGCCATGCCGCCGAAGGTCACCATCATCACGAGCCCGATCAGCACGACCACCCGCTCGGCGCCGGTCCGGATGGCGCGATCGAGGGCGACGGTGCCGGGGTCGTCGGCCGGATTCCGCGGCAGGAGGAACGGGCGTGCCGTCCCGTAGAGCACGACCAGCGCGGGGATCACCACCACGATCCACAGAACCGGGTTGTGCAGCGGCCGCATCTCGTCGGTGAACGGCAGCGTGTCGCTCTGCACCGCCGCCCGCAGGCGCGCACGGTTGATCGCGGCGCCGTCGGGAAGCCGGATCACGCCGCGATCGGTGACGAGCGCCTCGCGCTGTCGCCCGGCGTCGCGGATGTCGTATACGCGCATGCGGACGGCGTCGCCGTCGCCGGTGACGTGCAACGGCACGTAGACGCAGCGGTCGCCGCGGCAGGCGAGGCGGTACCCGCGCCCGAACACGAGTGCGAGCACGATGACGAAGACGAGTGCCCCGAGCAGCCGTGGCACGCTCGGCGTGCCGCGCTCCACGTGCCAGGGTTCGGCGTCGTGCCGGCGAGCCCGCGTGCGGCGGGTGCGCGTCGACGGCGTCGGCATCAGTGCCGATCGACCATGCGACTCAGTCGAACAGGTCGCCGAGGAGGGCGCGGCCGGTGTCGTTCAGCTGGACGTCGACGCTCGCGATGCGGCCGCGGGCGAACGGCGAGAGCGGTGGCCCGGCGGTGGCGCGGCCGCGTGGGAGCGCGTCGTCGGAATGCGCGTCGCCGAACGAGAAGTCGTCGCCGAGGATCGCGAGACCGGCGGCGGTGAGGTCGATGCGTTCGGCGATGGGCGCGACCGGTCGGTGATCGGTCGCGAGTCGATCCATGCGCCGCAGCGGCACGCGTGGCGCGGTCACGCTCGACCGGTCGGCGACGAGGTGCTCGACGGCGACGAGCGCGGCGACGCGCGACGGCACGGTGCGCGCGGGCGCGGCGAGGTCGAGGAAGAGCGGCACGGGAACGGCGAGGTCGCCGGGTGCCGGGCGTGCCGCGGCGGCCGGGACGGGCGCGAGGAGCCGCTGCACCGGAGGCGCGGGCGCATCGGCCGACACGGGGACCGGCGAGACGGCGACGGCCATCGTTCCCGCGATGCGCGTGGGGCGCGATGGGCGCAGCGCGGTGCCCGCGCGCGGTGCCAGCAGATCGCGGACGACGCGCCGGAGCTCGCTGCGCTGGCGTTCGACGCGCGGGAGGTCGAGGAAGGCGAGGTGCGAGGCGGGGAGACCGCTGCGCTGGATCGCGCGGTGCACGACGAGCGTGGTGAGGACCTCGCC
>JALOPO010000003.1 GCA_025453855.1 Gemmatimonadaceae bacterium | reverse complement strand
AGGATCAGCGCGGCGGTCTGGATGCGGCCGGCCGCCTCGGGCTGGCGGGCCATGCCCTCGACGGCCGAGCCGCCGATGTTGCCGATGCCGAGGCCGGCGCCGAGCACGGCGAGGCCGGCGGCGAGGCCGGCGCCGATGGCGGCGAAGCCCTTCGCGTTCGAGCCGGCGGCGGTGGCGACGTCCTGGAGGAGCGGGAGGAACGACATGTCGTGAGTCCGTTGAGCAGAGCTTGGAGAGTGCCCCCACGTGGCGCGGTCACCGCCGCGCATCCCGCCCTCGGAGCTCGCGCCCCGGCGGGGATTCGCCGATCGTTCGATCGGCTACCTGTCCGCGGCGGCGCACACGGGGGACGCCGCCACGGTCCTGCACCGACCTAGTGGTGCGCCTCGCGGATCTGGCCGATGAACACGCTCGAGAGGAGCGTGAAGATGAAGGCCTGGAGGAACGCCACGAACAGCTCGAGCACGTTGATCAGCACCGCCATGATGAACGGCGCGCCGCTGGCGATGCTCTTGAAGGCGAAGATCATCCCGATCAGCGCGAGCACGACGATGTGGCCGGCCGTCATGTTCGCGAAGAGGCGGATCATGAGCGCGAACGGCTTCGTGAGCTTCCCCACGATCTCGATCGGCGTCAGGATGATGAACATCAGGATCCGCATCGGGAGCGGCAGATCCGTGTTCCAGTAGAAGATCGTGTTCAGGTAGCCGAGCCCGTTGGCGCGGATCCCCGCGGCCTCGACGACGAAGAAGGTGATGATGGCGAGCGTCGCCGTGACGGCGATGTTGCCGGTGGCGGTCGCGCCCCACGGCACGATCCCCCACAGGTTGCAGAGCAGGATGAAGAAGAAGAGCGTGAGCAGGAAGGGCACGAAGCCGTTGCCGTGGTGCCCGACGTTGGGGAGGATGACCTCGTTGCGGAGGTAGAGGATCATCCCCTCCATCCCGGCGGCGAAGCCCTTGGGGGCGCCGGCGCGATGCGAGTGCTTCGCATGCGCGCGCGCCACGCCGATGAGCACCACCGCGGCGGTGAGCGCCGCGACGAGCATGAAGACGACGTGCTTGGTCGGCGAGAAGTCGACCGCCCCGATCCCGGGGACGTTCACCGGCGCCCAGCGCGGCAGGTGCACGTGCGTCACGAAGGTCGGCGGCGGCCCGGGGAGCTCGAGCTCGTGCGAGTCGGTGATGTGCGGGGTGATGATGTCGACCTGCTCGGTGGCCTGCGCGGCGGCGGCGGCCCCGACCGCCTGCGCCGTCTCGCCGTGCGGGGCGGTGCCGTGCGCGGCGTCGGCCTGGGCACGCAGCGGGAGCGCGAAACCGGCGACGACGGCGGCCAGCACCGTCAGGATGCGGATGGGACGCGTCATACGGTCACGAGGAGCGGTTCGACGAGCATCGAGAGGAAGAGGAAGGCGGCCAGCGAGACCAGCGCCGCATTCCGGTCGAGACCCATGGCATCGGCGACGACCGTGGCCATGACCCCGATGGCGAGGAAGCGGAGCAGCGCGCCCACCCCCCACCCGGCGAAGACGTTGCGCCCCACGGAGAGGCGGAGAAGCAGGAAGGCGACGAGCTGGACGACGAGCGCGATGGCGGCGCTGGCGAGCACCGCCTGCTGCCCGGCCGGCCCGGGATAGACCAGGAGGAGCACCCACCCGGCGGCCCCGACCACGAGCAGCGAGATGAGCATGTAGAGCGCAACGGCGCGGATCATTCGTCGTTCCCCGGCCGCCGACCGCGACGGGCGGCTTCCTCGTCGCGCACCGCGGCCATCAGTTGCCGGTACAACGCCATCATCCCTCCGATGGCGCCCAGCGCCACGCCCACATACAGGAAGACGGGTTCGGAGCCGAACCGCCGGTCGAGCCACTGCCCTCCGTAGAGCCCCGCCACGAGGGTGGCGGCGAGCTGCACGCCGGCTGCCGCCAGCCGCAGCGCCCCGGAGCCCGACGAGGGTGCCATCGCGGGCGGAAATATCTCGCTTGTGAAATTTTTCGCAAGCGAACGCCCGGGGCTGCCGGCCGGGCGGACGCGGCCGCTGGCGCGCGACTTGCCCGCGATCCCGTGCCGTCGGCGCAACTCGTGGCCCCTCCGTGACTTATCGCCCCCTGACGGCGTCCGGGGAGTGTTGACCTGTGTGCGGGTGCGGGAGTACCATGCCCGATACCGGAACGCCCCTGCACAGGGCGCGCCTGATGCCGTCCGCCGAGCTGCCCCCGAGATGTCCCTGTCCACCCGCCGAATTGCCGGAGTCGCCGCCGCCCTGCTCGTGGTGGCGGCCTGTGGTCGTGCCGCGCCCTCCATGGCGGACACGACGGCGCGCGTGCGCGGCGCGCTCTTCGCGGGCGTCGATGGCAGCGGTGGCCCCGTCGCGACGCAGGCGCGTGGTACGGTGCTCGATCGCACCGAGAGTGCGGGCGGACCGATCGCGCTCGCGCTGCAGGTCACGCCGGTGAGCGACGCGGTGAGCTTCACGCTCGCCGCCACCAACACCGGTGCCAAGCGTCACGAGATGCGCTTCGTCGACGGGCAGGAAGTGGAATTCCTGATCGAGGACGAGCGCGGCCGTGTGCGCTGGCGCTGGAGCGACGGTCGCCTGTTCACGCAGCCCATGCGGGCCCACCTGCTCGACGAGGGCGAGCCGGTGCGCTACGATGCCACGATGCATCGGACCCTCGGGCGCGGCGTCTACGTCGCACGCGCCATCCTCCGCAGCGAGAATCATCCGGCGACCGCGTCGGTGCGCTTCACGCTTCCGTGAGCGCACCCGTCGCCGCGGGCGACGATCTCGCCCTGCTCGAGCGCCTCGCCGGCGCGCGTGATGCACTGCGCGCGCAGATCGCGCAGCGCATCGTCGGCCAGGACGCCGTCGTCGAGCAGCTCGTCGCCGCGCTCCTCGCCGGCGGTCATGCGCTCCTCGTCGGCGTGCCGGGGCTCGCCAAGACGCTCCTCGTGCAGACGATCGCGCAGGCGCTCGACCTGCGCTTCAGTCGCGTGCAGTTCACGCCCGACCTGATGCCCAGCGACATCACGGGCACCGAGCTGCTGCAGGAGGAGCAGGGCTCGGGGCGGCGCATCTTCACCTTCGTGCCGGGCCCGATCTTCGGCAACCTCGTCCTCGCCGACGAGATCAACCGCGCGCCGCCGAAGACGCAGGCCGCGCTGCTGCAGGCGATGCAGGAGCGTGCCGTCACCGTCGCCGGCCAGACGCACGCGCTGCCGACGCCGTACTTCGTGCTCGCCACGCAGAACCCGATCGAGCAGGAAGGGACGTATCCGCTCCCCGAGGCGCAGCTCGACCGCTTCATGGTCGAGCTCCGTGTCGGCTACCCGACGCGCGAGGAGGAGGAGCGGATCGTCGTCGCCACCACGGGCATGAGCGCCGGTCGCGTCTCGCCCGTGCTGCGCGGCGACGAACTCGTCGCCCTGCAGCAGCTCGTGCGTCGCCTCCCCGCCCCGCCCACGCTCGTCACGGCCGCGGTGCGCGTCGCGCGCGCCACGCGCCCCGGCAGCGACGAGTCCACGCCCGAGATCACGCGCTTCGTGCGCTGGGGCGCGGGGCCGCGCGCCTCGCAGTTCCTCGTCCTCGGCGCCAAGGCCCGCGCCGCGCTCGCCGGCCGCCCCGTCCCCGACCTCGACGACCTCCGCGACGTCGCGCTTTCGGTGCTGCGCCATCGCATGGTGCTCAACTTCCAGGGCGAGGCCGAAGGCGTGACGATCGAGGGGCTGCTCGAGCCGGTGCTGCGGTCGGTGCGATAGCGGTCGCCGCGGTGTGGTGCTGCACGCTGGACAGCTTTGGCGCTGCGCGCCTGAACTGCTGGGGCGCTGCGCGCCGAGTTCAGGAGTTCGGGAGTTCCGGAGTACAGCCGGAACGGGCCGAGTGAACGGCACCTTGTTGCGCTCCACGCCGTGCCACGCTGTTCTCCAAAACTCCCGAACTCCTGAACTCGGCGCGCAGCGCCCCGCAGTTGAGGCGCGCAGCGCCCAGCCATCGACCCGCGCCCCACGCACCCGCGAAGGCGCGCAGCGCCGGGCCCCTCACCGCCCGTGCGCCCGCGGGTCGTCCATCCGGATCACGGTCGTCGGCGAGCGATCGAACACCGCGTCGGGGACGAAGAAGTCGCCCACGAGCGCCGTCGCCGACGGATCCTGGTAGCGCGAGAAGTCGGTCACGCCGGCCTCGCGCAGCACCTCCTCGTCGATGAGGAACTGCCCCGTCACCTCGCGCGACGGGCGCACCAGGATCGCGTGCGCCGCATCGGCCACGATCTCCGGGGTGCGGCTCAGCTTCGCCATCGCGTCGCCGCCGAGCACGTTGCGCACCGCCGCGGTGTCGATGGCGGTGAGCGGCCAGAGCGAGTTCACCGCGATCCCCTGCGACGCCAGCTCGCGCGACATGCCGAGCGTGCACATGCTCATCCCGAACTTCGCCATCGTGTAGGCGACGTGCCCCGCGAACCACTTGGCGTCCATGTCGAGCGGCGGCGCGAGGTTCAGGATGTGCGGGTTGGCCGCCTTCGCGAGGTGAGGGATCGCCGCCTTGCTGCAGACGAACGTGCCACGCGTGTTGATGCCGTGCATCAGGTCGTAGCGCTTCATGTCCGTCTCGAGCGTCGGCGTGAGCGAGATCGCGCTCGCGTTGTTCACCAGCACGTCGATCCCGCCGAAGGTCGCCACCGTCCGTGCCACCGCCTCCTGCACCTGCTCCTCGAAGCGGATGTCGCACTGGATCGGGAGCGCGCGTCCCCCCGCCGCCTCGATCTCCGCCGCCGCCGAGTGGATCGTCCCCGGCAGCTTCGGGTTCGGCTCGGCCGTCTTGGCCATGATCGCCACGTTGGCGCCATCACGCGCGGCCCGCAGTGCGATCGCGAGCCCGATGCCGCGGCTCGCCCCCGAGATGAGGAGCGCCTTCCCCTGGAGCGTCATCGTGTGCCCTTGGTGCGGGTGGTGGTGGTCGTGCCGCGTGCCGATCCCTTCGTGCCATTGCGGGCGGTCGCCGCGCGCGTCGCATCATCGGTCGCGGCACGCGCCGACTTCGTCGCCGTGACGGTCTTCTTCGCCGTGCCGGGCTGCGTCGCGCCTGCCGCCGGGCCGCGCGTGCCACCCGCCTTCGTCGTCGCCGTGCCGTTCACCGTGTGCACAGCGGTCGCCGTGCCCGTCCGGCCGGCCGTGTCCGGGCGCTTCGTCGCGACACCATCGGACGCCGGCAGGACGGCGCGCAGGAACCGCCCGGTGTGGCTCGCCGCATCGCTCGCGACCTGCTCGGGCGTCCCGCTCGCGACCAGGCGCCCGCCGTTCACGCCGCCATCCGGCCCCAGGTCCACGATCCAGTCGGCCGTCTTGATCACGTCCAGGTTGTGCTCGATGACGAGCACCGTGTTCCCCTTGTCGACGAGCTTGTGCAGCACGTCGAGCAGCACGCGCACGTCCTCGAAGTGGAGCCCGGTCGTCGGCTCGTCGAGGATGTAGAGCGTGCGCCCCGTGTCGCGCTTGCTCAGCTCCGTGGCCAGCTTCACGCGCTGCGCCTCGCCGCCCGAGAGCGTCGTCGCGCTCTGCCCCAGGTGCACGTAGCCGAGCCCCACGTCGCGCAGCGTCGCCAGCCGCTGCGCGATGCGCGGCTGGTTCTCGAACACGCCCACCGCATCCTCCACCGTGAGCTCGAGCACGTCGGCGATCGTCAGCCCGCGGAAGCGCACCTCGAGCGTCTCGCGGTTGAAGCGCTTCCCCTTGCACGTCTCGCACGGCACGTACACGTCGGGGAGGAAGTGCATCTCGATCTTCATCACCCCGTCGCCCTGGCACGCCTCGCAGCGCCCCCCCTTGGCGTTGAAGCTGAAGCGCCCCGGTCCGTAGCCGCGGATCCGGCTCTCCGGCATCTCCGCGAACAGCTCGCGGATCGGCGTGAAGACCCCCGTGTACGTCGCCGGGTTCGAGCGCGGCGTGCGCCCGATCGGGCTCTGGTCGATGTCGATCAGCTTGTCGAGGTGCTCGAGCCCCGCGATCTGCCGGTGTCGCCCCGGGATCACCCGCGCGCGATAGAAGTGCCGCGACAGCGTGCGCTGCAGGATGTCGGTCACGAGCGTGCTCTTGCCCGACCCGCTCACCCCCGTGACGGCGATGAAGAGGCCGAGGGGGAGCTCGACGTCGATGTCGCGCAGGTTGTGCTCGCGCGCCCCCTCGATGCGCAGCACGCGCCCCGCATCGGCGCGCCGCCGCTCCGCCGGCACCGCCACGCCGCGACGCCCGCCCAGGTAGTCGCCGGTGAGCGATCCCGGCGTGGCGACGATCTCCGGCAGCGTCCCCTCGGCCACCAGCTGGCCGCCGTGACGTCCGGCGCCGGGCCCGAGGTCGACGATGTGGTCGGCGAGCTTCATCGTGTCCTCGTCATGCTCCACCACGAGGACCGTGTTGCCCAGGTCGCGCAGCTGCACGAGCGTCTTCAGCAGCCGCTCGTTGTCGCGCGGATGGAGCCCGATGCTCGGCTCGTCGAGGATGTAGAGCACGCCGCAGAGCTTCGAGCCGATCTGCGTCGCGAGCCGGATGCGCTGCGCCTCGCCGCCGCTCAGCGACTCGGCGCTGCGATCGAGCGTCAGGTACTCGAGCCCCACGTCGACGAGGAAGCCGAGCCGCTCGATGACTTCCTTGAGGATCGGCCCCGCGATCTCCGCGTCGAGCCCCGCGCGCCCCTCGGCGCGCACCGGGAGTGCACGGAAGAAGTCGAGCGCCTGGTGCACCGGGAGCGCGCTCACCGCACCGAGATGCTCGCCCGCGATCGTCACCGCCAGCGACTCGGGCTTGAGGCGCGTGCCGTGGCAGCCCGGGCACTGCGTGGCCACCATGTACGCATCGAGCTCGAGGCGGATCGCGTCGCTCTCGGTCTCGTCGTGACGACGCTGCACCGTGGCGATGATCCCGTCCCACGCGATCGCGCCACCGCTCGCCGCCGGCTTGCGTGCCGCCGCGCCGCGCTTCGGTGTCGCCGTCGACGCCACCGCAACCTCGGCCGCCGACGTGCCGTGCAGCAGCGCGTGCTGCACCGCGGGCGACAGCTCGCCCCACGGCGTGCGCAGGTCGAAGCCGAGCGCCTGCGCGAGCCCGGGGAGGATCACCTTGCGCAGGTAGCCATCGGGCTCGCCCCAGGGGAGCACCACCCCCTCGAGCAGCGTGAGCGACGGGTCGCCGAGCACGAGCGCCTCGCTCACCTGCTTGCGCACGCCCAGCCCGCCGCACGTGGGGCAGGCGCCGAAGGGCGAGTTGAACGAGAAGTGGCGCGGCTCGAGCTCCGGGAGCGAGATGCCGCAGTGCGGGCAGCCGTACTTCTCGCTGAACAGGTGCGAGCTGCGCTGGCTCCCCTCGACCACCGCCACCTCCACGAGGCCGTCGGCGAGCGTGAGCGCCGTCTCCACCGAGTCGGCGAGGCGGCCACGATCGTCGCGCTTGAGCACGAGACGGTCGACGATGATCGACACGTCGTGGTTCACGCGCCGGTTGAGCTTCGGCGGGTCGGCGAGGTCGATCACCGCGCCATCGACCCACGCGCGCACGAAGCCCTGCTTGCGCGCCGCCTCGAACAGCTCGCGGAACTCGCCCTTGCGCCCGCGCACGAGCGGCGAGAGCACCTCGAGCCGCGCCCCCTCGTCCCACCCCAGCACCGTGTCGGTGATCTGCGCCGCGCTCTGCCGCTGCACGGGGCGCCCGCAGTTGGCGCAGTGCGGCGTCCCGGCGCGCGCCCAGAGCAGGCGCAGGTAGTCGTGCACCTCGGTCACCGTCCCGACCGTCGAGCGCGGATTGTGGCCCGCCGTCTTCTGCTCGATCGAGATCGCCGGCGAGAGCCCCTCGATCGCGTCGACGTCGGGCTTCTCCATGAGCCCGAGGAACTGCCGCGCGTACGCCGACAGCGACTCCACGTACCGACGCTGCCCCTCGGCGTAGATCGTGTCGAAGGCGAGCGACGACTTCCCCGATCCCGACAGCCCCGTGATGACGGTCAGCTTGTTGCGCGGGATGGTGACGTCGATGTTGCGGAGGTTGTGCTCCCGGGCCCCGCGGACGATCAGCGCGTCTTCTGGCATAAGACGTGGAAGGTCGCCCGCCCCCGACCGGCATTCAACTCCGGCGGACTCGGATGTTTGGCCGGGGCACATCGTGACCGGCGGCGGCCCACCGGGTGACCGCCACCCCGCCTCGACCGTCTCCCGCACGGATCCGCAGCCATGGCCGCCACCCCGCCCACGCCCCCCGATGCGATGGTCGTCCTCACGACCGTCGGCACCGCCGATGCCGCCGCCACGCTCGTCACGGCGCTGCTCGCCGAGCGGCTTGTCGCGTGCGGTACCTGCCTCCCGGACGCGCGCTCCCTCTACCACTGGGAGGGGGCGCTGCACGACGAGCGCGAGGTGGTGATCCTCCTCAAGACGACCGCCGATCGACTTGCCGCACTCGAGGCGGCGTTCGCCCGGCTGCACCCCTACGACGTCCCCGAGCTCCTCGCCCTCCCGGTCGCGCATGGCGCCGCCGGCTACCTGGCATGGCTCTCGGCCGCCACCGCACCGTCCCCGCCCACCGCCCCATGATCCAGCTCGCCGGCGCGACCAAGCGCTACGGCTCCTTCACCGCGGTCGACGCGCTCGATCTCGAGATCCCGCCCGGCGAGGTCTTCGGCTTCCTCGGCGCGAACGGCGCGGGCAAGACGACGACGCTCAAGATGATGAGCGGGATCCTGCGCCCCGATCGCGGTACGGTGCGCGTGGCGGGCCACGACATGGCGCGCGATCCGGTGCAGGCCAAGCGCCAGCTCGCCTTCGTCCCCGATCGCCCGTACGTCTACGACAAGCTCACCGGCCACGAGTTCCTGCGCTTCACCGCCGCGCTCTACGGGCTGGAGTGGCGCGCCGCGCGGCCGCGCGCGCAGGAGCTGCTCGAACTCTTCGAGCTGGAGGCCTGGGAGCACGAGCTCGTGGAGCAGTACAGCCACGGGATGCGGCAGAAGCTCCTGCTCACCGCCGCAGTGCTGCATCGACCGAAGGTGCTGCTCGTCGACGAGCCGCTGGTGGGTCTCGACCCGCGCGGCGCCCGCCTCCTCAAGGACATGCTCCGCGCCTACGCCGCCCTCGGCAACGCGGTGATCATGAGCACGCACACGCTGGAGACCGTCGAGGCGACGTGCGACCGCATCGGGATCATGCGGCGCGGCCAGCTCGTCGCCTGCGGCACCGTGCCCGAGCTCCGCACCTGGCTGCGCATGCCCGATGCGCCGCTCGAGCAGCTCTTCCTCCACCTCGCCGGCGAGGCCGCCGCGCGCGACGTGCACGCGGTGCTCCGCGCGTGAGCACGCCACGCGTCGTCCCCGTGCTGCGCGACGACGAGGCATCGCCCGATGGCGCGCCGCGCAGCGGTCGCGCGATCGGCGTCGCCGCGCTGCTCAAGCCGCTCTGGCGCCAACGGCAGCTGCGCGGCGCCGCCGGCCCGCTGGGGGTGCTCGGCGCGCTCGGCGTGACGTGGGGGGGCGGCACGCTCATCGTGCTGCTCGTGCTCGACTACCTGAACACCGTCGACACGATCGGCACCGCGATCGCGGGTCGCCTCCTCGCCATGGGGCTGCTCAGCATCTCCTCGGTGCTCGTGCTGAGCTGCGTGGTGACCGCGCTCCCCGCCTTCTTCCTCGCGCGCGACCTCGAGATGCTGAGCGCCGCGCCGGTGCCGCCGCGCACCTTCTTCGCGGCGCGCGCGCTGCAGGTGCTCGCCGAGGGTGGCGCGGTGGCGCTCCTGCTCGTGGTGCCGGTCTTCGCGGCGTATGGCATCGCCTTCGGCGGCGGACCGCTCTGGCCACTGGTCGCACTCGGCGTCTGGGTGCCGCTCTGGGCGACGGCGATGGCGCTCGGCTGCATCGTCGTCTACCTGCTCGTGGCATTCGTGCCGGCGGCGCGCGCCCAGCTCGTCTTCCGCGCGGGTGGCGTCGTGCTCTGCACCATCGCCGTCGTCGCGCTGCAGCGCATGAAGCCGGCCGAACTCTCCAAGCTCGGGACACGCGCGATCGGCGAGGTGGTGAAGCTGCTCGACGTCCCGCTCGCCCCGTGGCTCCCCACCGAGTGGGCCGCGCGCGTGCTCAACGAGTGGCTGGCCGGCTACTGGACGCCGGCGCCGCTGGCCTGGCTCTGGCTCCTGGCCATCGCAAGCGTCGCCGCGGCGTACCTCGCCTTCCGCCTGCTGTATGCGCGCGGCCTCGCGGCGGTGCGCTCGGCGGGACGCGGCGATCACGCGCCGAGCCCCATGGGGGCGGTGATGCGGCATGCCCTGCGCATCTTCCCGCCCCTTCGTCGCGAGTTCGTGCTCAAGGAGCTGCGCCTCATCGGGCGCGATGCCGCGCTCTGGAGCCAGTTCCTGCTCCTCGTGCCGCTGGTGCTCGTCTACGTGGTCGGCGTGAGCGTGCTCCCCACCGGTACCGGCACGCTCCCGCAGATCTTCACCAGCATCCTCCCGGTCGTGAACGTCGGGTTGGCGGGGATGGTGCTCGCGGCCGTGGCGAGTCGCCTCGTGCTCCCGACGATCGGCGGCGAGGGGAAGATGTGGACCACGCTCCGCGCCGCGCCGATCGCCACCGACGACATCGTGATGGCCAAGTACTGGGCCGCCACCGCACCGCTGCTCCTGGTGGCGCTCGGCATCGTGAGCCTCACCTCGCTCCTCCTCGCCACCGCCCCCGTCATCACCATGCTCTCGCTGGTGACGATCGCCGCGCTCCTCGCCGCGCAGGCCGCGCTCGCCCTCTGGCTGGGCGCGATCAATCCGCGCTTCGACGCCGAGTCGACCGTCAATCAGACGGTCACGTGGCAGGGGATCCTCTTCCTCGTCACCGCCGGGCTGCTGACGATGGTCGTCGCGCTCTCGATGGCGCCGGGCATGTACTGGTACGCCGCGTCGATCGCCTGGAAGACGCCGATGCCGTGGTGGAAGATGCTGCGCGGGCCGCTGTTCGGGATCACGCTCTGCGCGGTGCTCACGCCATGGTTCCTGACCCGGGCCAAGCGCCGCGTGGCGGCGCTGACCTGAAACGTGGCGTCAGGCGGCGCGCACGCGACCGATCGCGACCAGCGCGCCGCTCCACGCCAGCACCGCGAGCACGACCAGCACCGCGAGCGCGCCACCGACGCGCGGCAGCACCGCATCGGCCGGCGCCTCCCCGAACGCGAACGTCGGCAGCGCGCCCAGCATGGCCGCCGTGAGCGGTTCGCCACGCACGGCCTGCGCCATGATCGCGTCGCGCCAGCGGCGGTGGTAGGCGATCGTGCTGTCGCGGAAGCGCCGCCAGCGGTCGCCATCGGTGCCGGCGAGCGACTCGAGCACCCCCTGCGCGAGCAGCGACGGCGAGGCGAGGCGTGCGCGATCGACCAGCGCCTGCTGCGCGCGCAGCCGCGCATCGAACGCGGCCAGCGACGGCGCCATGGCGGTGTCGACCTCGAACTGCACCGTCAGCGACCGCGTCACGAAGTCCTTCCCCGACGCCACGCTCGCACCGGCACGCATCTCGGGGTGATCGAACAGGAACTTGCGCAGGAGCGTGTCGGCGCGCGCATTGGCCGCCGCGGCGGCCGCGCGCGACTCCGCGATCAGCGCCGTGCGGCTCGGCGCCGGGTGACGCGCCTGCGCGACCACGTTCACGAGGACCGGCACCACGATCACGCTCAGCAGCCAGACGGTGGCGAGCGTCAGTGCGCCTGCCGCCGCCCCGCGCACCAGCACCGCCACGAGGAGCGCGATCGCGAACCAGAACGCCGCATAGACGAGCACCGTCAGCAGCCAGGTGGCCGCGACCGTCGCCACCCCGGGTGCCGCCAGTGGTGCCCCCGCGACCACGAGGCCGATCGCCACCAGCCCGATCGCGACCGCGAGCACGATCGCCGCCCGCACCGCGACCTTGGCCAGCAGCACGCGGCGCAGCGTCACCGGCTGCGAGGCGACCAGCGCCAGCGTGCCGTCCTCGCGCTCGCCCGCGAGCATGCCGTACGACAGCGCGCCGATGAGCAGCGGCAGCAGTGCGACGATGACGAAGGTGAGATCGAGGCGCCCCGTGAGCAGCGCGACGGGATTCTCGATCTCGTCGTTCATGAGCATCGCCTGTCGCGGCCCGGTGGTCACCTTGTAGTACGACGGCTGCAGGTCCGACTGCCCCACCGCCAGCACGCCGAGCGGGGGTTGGTCGAGCCCGGCCACCCGCCCCACGCGCGCGCCCACGTGGAACGCCGATCGCGGATCGCGCGCGAACGCTTCGGGCGGCGGCGCATCGGCGGGGATCGTGTCCAGCGCACGCTGCCACGCCACGAGCTGGTCGGCGTCGGCCCGACGCAACCGGTCGACCGTCGCCTGCTGCGCGCGCGACCAGCGTACGCCGGCCGCGAGCGCGAGCACCACCACCACGATGAAGCACGACGCCGCGACGTGGAGCAACCGGTCGCGCACGAGCAGGCGCCATTCGTGGGCGAGGAGCGTCGCCAGCGGCACCGTGCGCGGCTGCGGCACGCGCGTCGCGACCTGCGGCGTGGCGAGCGTGGTCACGGGCGCAGGCGCGCGACGGCGCCGGTGAGCAGGAGCACGCCGCCGACCGCCCATGCGCCCAGGATCGCCAGCGCACCGGCGTGCTCGGTGAGCGTGGCACCGAGTGACGGCCCGTCGTAGTCGAACGCCCCGACCGTTCCCCACAGCGAGCGGTCCGCCTTGTAGTCGAAGTCGGTCCCGCGGGCGTTGCGCGTCATGTCCGCGTTCATCGCCGTCACGAGGGTGCGGCGATAGCCCTCGGCCGCCTCCGCGAAGGCACGATGATGCGCCACGTCGGTGCCGCTCAGCCCCATCGAGAGCGCTCGCATCGCCAGCACCGGTGCCACGACGGCGCTCGCCGTGCGCACCCGCTCCTGCGCGGCGAACCGGTCCCACAGGCGCGCATGGTGCCGATCGTACACCAGGTTGCCGATGCGCTCGCCCTCCTCGAGCTCGAGCCCTGCGAAGCTCACCGGGAGCTGCGACACCGAGTCGACGCGATACTGCGCGAGCACGCGGCGCCGGAACGCCTCCATCGCCTCCGCCTGTCCCGCGTGACCATCGAAGCCCTGTTCGAGGTCGCTGCGGATCGCCGCGGTGAAGGCCGCCGCGCTGGGCGTGGGCCGCAGCGCGCGCGCCAGCTCGGTGACGAGCCGGGGAGCCAGCACCGTCGTGAGCATCCAGAGGCCGAGCGCACCGGCGAGTGCCACGCGCGCCGTCCGCGCGCGCGCCGAGATCGCGAGCACCACGCCGAGCCAGGCGGCGAAATAGAGCAGGTAGCCCACGACCATCATCCCGGCGCGCGGCAGGTCGTGCGCGGTGTCGCCGCCGAGCCCCACGATGGCGGCGACGCCGAGCACCGTGGCCGGCACCAGCACCACCCCGAGCGCCGCCGCCACGCCGAACGCCTTGCCCGCACCGAGTGTCCGCGCGCGGACGCCGAGCGCGAGCAGCTGCCGCAGCGTGCCGTGCTCGCGTTCCGTGGCGAACGCGCCGGCGGCGAGGAGCACGATGAGCAGCGGCACGAGCAGCTGCAGCGTGACCGCGGCGGTGAGTGCGCCGGCGCGCTGCGCGCCCGTGGCATCCTGCGCGGGCCGGTAGGCGAACTCGTTGCGCTTGTGTGCCTCGAGCCACGTGAGCACGCCCACGTAGGGATCGACGCCGTCGTCGAGCGTGGCCAGCGTCGCGCGGGGCTTGAAGGCGTAGATCCCGTAGTGCGCGGCCGAATGCGGGTTCTTCGCGGGCTGCGCGAGCCAGTCGGCGCGCGTCGCGGCCTGCGCGGCGGCGCGCTCGGCGACCAGCGCCCGCGTCTGCGCGCGCCCGTGCAGGAGCGCCCCCGCGAGCAGCGCCAGGAGCGCGACCGCCGCGAGCCGCACGCGGCCGTCGCGCAGCATCTCCGTGAACTCCTTGCGGACGATGGTGGCGAGCATGGCTGGCCTCAGTTGCGCATGTGGTCGAGATAGAGCCGCTCGAGATCGGCATGCCCGATGTCGGCGGCGGCGAAGCGGTCGACCATGCGACCGTGCTTCATGATCGCGATGTGCGTCCCCGTCTCCCTCGCCCGGAAGAGGTCGTGCGTGGCCATCAGGATCGCCACGCCGTCGTCGCGCAGCACGGCGAGGAGGGCGCTGAACTCGTTGCTCGCCTGCGGATCGAGCCCCGACGTCGGCTCGTCGAGCAGCAGGGCCCGCGCCTCCTTCGCGATCGCGATCGCGATGCCGACCTTCTGGCGCATCCCCTTCGAGTAGGTCGACACGCGGCGATCGGCGGCACCGGCGGGGAGCCCCACGCGATCGCAGAGCGCCAGGAGCGCCGCGCGATCGAGCGGTGGGCGCCCGCTCAACCGCTGGAAGTAGTCGAGGTTCTCCACCCCGGTGAGCGTCCGGTAAAGCTGGACTTGCTCGGGGATGTAGGCGAGGCGGCGCTTGGTCTCGAGCGGCTCGGCGGCCACGTCGAGGCCGTCCACCAGCGCCCGCCCTCCGGAGCGCGGAATGAAGTCGAGGAAGAGGTTGATCGTCGTCGTCTTCCCCGCCCCGTTGGCGCCGAGCAGGCAGAGGATCTCGCCCGGCGCGACGCGCAGCGTCAGCGGATGCAGGGCGACGTGATCACCGAACGACTTGGAGAGCGCGGCGGCTTCGAGCATCGGTGCGGGGGCTGGGTGGGACGCACGACGGGCGACGGTGCACGATAGTCAATTCTCAAATCGGCGGACCAGCCCGAGCGGACACCGCGCCCGTTCCGGTGGTGCGCCCACTGGTGGCCGGGTCGGCGGGGCTCTCAGCCGACGGGCTTGTCGACACCCGGTCGAGTCCCGCTCTCCTGCACGAGACCATGCTCCCCCGGGCGGAAGCTGACGTGCGACCGCACGGGGACGCCGTCGAGGAGATGCGAGGCGACGATGGCGCGCGCCACCTCGGGGGTGACGTTGCGATACCAGACCTGATCGGGCTGCACCGTCACCGTGCAGCCGTCGTCGCAGCGGCCGAGGCAGCGGGTGCGCGCCGTGTGCACGCGCGGGTCGAGGCCGGCCGCGCGGAGCGCGCGGCGGAGCTCGAGCGTCACCGCATCGGCGCCGCGCTCGCTGCACGTGTCGCCGTTGCAGAGCAGCACGAGCCGCTCGCTTCCGGTCAGGTTCCAGGTCGTCATGGGCGGGCAGGCTCGGGACGGACGCGCAGGGAACGACACCGGCCGGTGCCGCCTTGACAGCGTAACCAATATTGCAAATGCATTCGCAATAAAGCTACCCGGCCTCCGCCTTCCTCCAGGACCGCTCGTGGACGCTCCCGTCCCCACCGCGCTCGTCACGAAGCGGGCCTGCCTCGCCCAGGTGCAGATCTGCGCCCTCGGCTGCTGCTGCGGCCGCACCGACCGCAGGAAGCCCGCGGTGCCGGTCGACGCCCTCAAGGCGGCATGGAAGGCGCGCGCCCTCATGAAGACCGTCCAGCTCACCTTCGCCGGCTGCCTCGGCCCCTGCGATCTCGTGAACGTCGTCGCGGTGATGACGGCCGACGGCGCGACCACCTGGCTCGGCGGCCTCGTCGACCGCGAACGGTTCCTCGAGCTCGCCGACTGGGCCGACGCGGTGCGCGACGCCGGGACGCCGCTGCCGCTCCCCGCCTCGCTCCTCGCGCACCGCTTCGACCGCTGGCTCGCGCCCGTCGCCGCCCCGACGTGATCGCCCGCGCACCGCCGCCGCACCGCACCGCCCGCGTCCCGCGACACCATCGTCCCCCTGCCCGCCTCGCCCCATGGCCATCTCCCCCGCCCTCGCCGCCCCCGCCGACACGCGCGTGCCGGTGACCGTCCTCACCGGCTTCCTCGGCTCCGGCAAGACGACGCTCCTCAATCACATCCTCACCGAGCAGCACGGCCGTCGCGTCGCCGTGATCGAGAACGAGTTCGGCGAGATCGGCATCGACAACGACCTCGTGATCAATGCCGACGAGGAGATCTTCGAGATGAACAACGGCTGCATCTGCTGCACCGTGCGCGGAGACCTCATCCGCATCCTCGGCCAGCTCATGCGCCGGCGCGACCGCTTCGACCACATCCTCATCGAGACCACGGGCCTCGCCGACCCGGCCCCGGTCGCGCAGACCTTCTTCGTCGACGACGAGATGCAGGCGCGCCTCCGTCTCGACGCGGTGGTGACCGTCGTCGACGCCGCGCACGTCGCCCTCCATCTCGACGACAGCCCCGAGGCGGCCGAGCAGGTCGCCTTCGCCGACGTGATCCTCCTCAACAAGTGCGACCTGGTGGACGACGAGGCGCTCGCCGCCCTCGAGGTGCGGCTGCGTCGCATGAACGCGATGGCGCGCGTGCACCGCACCGTGCGCGGCGTCGTCCCGCTCGAGTACGTCCTCGACGTGGGCGGCTTCGACCTCCAGCGCGCCCTCCAGACCAAGCCCACCTTCCTCGAGCCCGAGTACCCCTTCGAGTGGGGTGGCGTCTACGCCCTCGGCGCGGGGCGGCACGAGCTCCTCGTCCACGACGGCCCCGATCCGTCGATGACGATCGCGCTCCATCCCCTCGCGCCCGGCCTGGCACCCACCGCGCAGCTCGAGGCGGCGCAGGATCCGGCGGCCGTCTTCTTCCGCGGCGACGCGGTGCGCACCGTGGCGCCGGGATGCGGCATCGAGCCGGCGCTCACCGCCGTGGAGCTCGACCTCTCGGCCAGCGGTGCCAAGCCGTTCGGCCTCGTCATCCCCACCGCCGGCCACTACGCGCTCTTCACGCAGCACGGCCCCGAGGAGTTCGCGCTCGCGCTGCGCGATCCGGACGGTACCCTCGTGGAGCCGCTCCACGCACACGTCTACAACCCCGATCACGAACACGACGAGACGGTGACCTCGATCGGCATCGACCTCCCCGGCGACGTGGACGACCGCAAGCTGTCGCAGTGGCTGAGCGTCCTGCTCCGCGACCAGGGGCCGGACATCTATCGCATGAAGGGGATCCTGGCCGTGAAGGGCGATGCGCGCCGCTTCGTCTTCCAGGGCGTGCACATGCTCTTCGACGGCACGCCCGATCGCGAGTGGGGCGACGAGCCGCGTCGCAACGCGCTCGTCTTCATCGGCCGCAACCTCGATCGCGACGCGCTCACGGCCGGCTTCGCGGCCTGCCTCGCGTGACGGCCACCCGCCTGCGCACGTGCGGCGCCGCCCTCGCCGTCGCCTGGCGCCACGACGTCGACGACTGGCCGCGCGCGGCCGCGTGGTCGCCCGACGGACGCTCGCTGGCGGTGCTCGGCGCCGCGGGGCGCCTCTGGCTGCTCGACGCGCGCACGGGCGACGAGCGCACGCACGTCGACGCGCACGGCGGCGGCGTGACGCTCGCGTGGTCGGCGACGCGCGGCGTGCTCGCCACCGGAGGCGAGGATGGGCTCGTGCGCCTCTGGTCGACGACGCTCGCCCCGCTGGCCACGCTCGATCCGGCCGCCGTCGTGCCGCCGCCCGCGCACGACGATGCCCGACGCGCCGATGCCGCCGGCCATGCACCGCGATCGCGGGCGCGCCCGTGGATCGAGGCGCTCACCTGGTCGCGCGACGGGCGCCGACTCGCGGTCGCGGCCGGCCGCCATGTCGTCGTGTGGGACGAACACGACGCGCCGCTCTTCGTCTCGCCGGCGCAACCGAGCACCATCGCCGCCCTCTGCTGGCATCCGAAGCTCGCGCAGGTCACCGCCGCCGGCTACAACGGCGCCCGCAGCTACGTGATCGAAGGCACCGCGTCGGCGGGGCGCACGGAGTGGAAGGGATCGTTCCTGTCGGTGGCCTGGAGCCCCGACGGGCGCAACCTCGCGGCCGGCATGCAGGAAGGGGCGGTGCACATCTGGCAGCCCGGTCGACCGGACCTGCAGATGTCGGGCTATCCGAGCAAGGTGCGCGCGATCGCGTGGGACGTCGACGGCAAGCGCCTCGCGACCGGTGGCGGCGACGTCGTCTCCGTCTGGAAGTTCGTCGGCGACGGGCCGGCGGGGACGCGGCCGCAGCTCCTCGAGGGACATGCGCTCGGCGTGAGCGCGCTCGCCTTCCGGCACAGTGGCCTCGTGCTGGCATCGGGTGGCGAGGAGGGGATCACCTGCCTCTTCGATCTCACGCGCGCGACCACCGAACCGATCGCCAGCGCACTGGGGATCGGCGAGGTGAGCACCGTCGCCTGGGATCCGGCGGGTGCACACGTCGCGAGCACGCACGCCTCGGGGCTTGTGGTGAGCTACGTGCGTCCGTTGCGCTGACGCGTGGCGTCCGCGTGATTACCGAGCTGCCGGCGCCGACGAGCGCGGGGGCGTTGCTGGTCTTCGGCTTCCTGCTCGGACTCCGCCACGCCACCGACGCCGATCACGTGGCGGCGGTGGCGACGATCGTGGCGCGCGAGCGCACCTGGCGCGCGGCCGGCGCGATCGGGATCGCGTGGGGTGTGGGCCACTCGCTCACGGTGCTCGTCGCGGGTGCGGCGATCCTGGGCTTCGGACTCACCCTGCCGAGCGCGTTCGACCGGCTCACGGAGGCCGCCGTTGGCGTGATGCTGCTCGCGCTGGGCGCCCTTGCGTTGCGTGGGGCGAACCCCACGCTCCCGCATCACTCGCCTCCCATCGGCACGCAGACGCCATCTCGTGTGCGGCGCCAGCGTGACGTGCGCGTGCACCACCTGATCATCGCGTCGCGGACGCTGCGACACCTCCGTTCGCTTGGCGTGGGCATCGTGCACGGTCTCGCCGGCAGCGCCGGCATCGCGCTGCTCGCGGTCCCGATGCTGCGCACACCACTCCACGGCGTGGCATATCTCGCGCTCTTCGGGGTGGGCACGGTCCTCGGCATGCTGGTGCTGACGGTCGCGATGGCGCTCCCGCTCGTGGTGCGCTGGCGGGGCGCAGAAGGCCTCGCGCGTGGTTGCAGTCGTCTCGCGGGCGTCGCGAGCCTTGCAACTGGACTCGTCATGCTGCTCGGGGCACTCGGGCGTACGCGATGAGTGCGGGCACTTCGAGGTGGTGCGCCCCCTGACGCGGCGTCCG
>JALOPO010000558.1 GCA_025453855.1 Gemmatimonadaceae bacterium | reverse complement strand
TTCTTCGGCCCGCAGTACATGGACTACGCGACGCGCGTCGGCGACCCGATGGTGACGCGCCTCGTCTCGCGGCACCGCCTGCAGAAGAAGGACCCGACCAAGGCGTACGACGACCCCGTCCAGCCGATCGTCTACTACGTCGACGCCGGCGCGCCGGAGCCGATCCGCACCGCGCTCGTCGAGGGGGCGCGCTGGTGGAACGACGCCTTCGAGGCGGCGGGCTTCCGCAACGCGTTCCGCGTCGAGGTCATGCCCGACAGCGTCGACCCGATGGACGTGCGATACAACGTGATCACCTGGGTGCACCGCGCCACGCGCGGCTGGAGCTACGGCGCCAGCTACACCGACCCGCGCACCGGCGAGATCCTCAAGGGGCACGTCACGCTCGGCTCGCTCCGCGCGCGGCAGGACTACCTGCTCGGCGAGGGGCTGCTGTCGCCCTACGCCACCGGCACCGAGAAGCCGCCGGTCATCGACTCGCTCGTCCTCGCGCGCATCCGTCAGCTGAGCGCGCACGAGGTGGGACACACGCTCGGCATGGCCCACAACTACATCGCGAGCGCGCAGGGCAACGCGAGCGTGATGGACTATCCGCACCCGCTGGTGCAGCTCGATGCGCAGGGGAAGGTCGACCTGTCGAAGGCCTACCCGAGCGGCATCGGCGCGTGGGACAAGGTGTCGGTGACGATCGGCTACGGGCAGTGGGCGCCCGGCACCGACGAGCGGCGGATGCGCGACAGCCTCGTCGAGGCGGCGCGCCGGCGCGGGTTGACCTTCCTCACCGATCAGGACGGGCGCCCGGTGTCGAGCGCGCATCCGCAGGTGCACCTCTGGGACAACGGCCCCGACGCGGTAGCCGAACTCAAGCGCGTGATGACGGTGCGCCGCGCGGCCCTCGCGCAGTTCGGCACCACCGCCGTGCCTCTATCTGCACCACCGCTACCAGCTCGAGGCGGCGGTCAAGAGCGTCGCGGGCGTGACCTACGCGCCGGCGCTCCGCGGCGAGGGGCTGCCGCGGGCGCAGGAGCCGGTGCCGGCCGCAGTGCAGCGCGGTGCGCTCGAGGCGGTGCTCGACGTCGTCTCGCCGACGGAGCTCATGCTCCCGACGAGCATCCTCGAGACGCTCCCGCCGCGGCCGTTCCTCTACGAGCCGACGCGCGAGCTCTTCGACCGGTCGCTGGTGCAGCAGTCGTACGCGAACCGGCTGATGCAGCTCGGCGAGTCGGCGCAGCAGCCGGTGGTGCGGGCGCTCGCGCGCACGGAGCTCGGGCGGCTGGCGGCGATGGCGGTGCCGGCGACGGCCGACGCGTCGACGAAGGCACACCGCGCGACGCTGGCGGCGGACATCCGCGCCTTCCTGGCGGGCGAGAAGCCGGCGCCCAAGCGGCAGGAGCGGCTCACGACGCCGCCGGGGAGCCCGATCGGGATGGATGATCGGTGCGGGATGCCGTGATCGCACGCGGCTGACCGAACGCACAACGGGCCGGCTCCCTGGGGGAGCCGGCCCGTCGTGCGTTCGGCCGTGTGCCGCGCCTCAGGCGCGACGACGACGGCGCGCGACCCCGGCGAGACCGGCGAGGCCGGTCGCCATCAGGGCGTAGGTGCTCGGCTCGGGGACGACGTGTGAACCGGCACTGAAGGTCATCTCGAACTGCAGATCGAAGTCCTCGGCTCGGAACCTTTCATTGGCGAATGAGGCATTCACGTCGCCACCCACCAGGAAGGCGGAGACGTAGGTGCCGCCGCTGTACGCGTTCGTCGACCTGCTGATATCGCTTCCGAAATCCATTGGACTCGATGTGACGAGAAAGGCGACGAACATCCCTCCGGGCGTGAGCTCGAGGCCACCCGTCTCGAACGCGACGCGCCGCTTGAAGCCGCTCTGAACCTGGGGCTCGGTGGAGAAGAGGGCCGGACCCACCAGTCGACGCGTTGTCGCGTCGAACGCGTGCACATATGCGCGAAACGATGCGCCCCCGCCGAACGGCGTACCGCCGACCCAGAACGCGAAGCTCTCGAGGCGACTGTCGGTCTCCGGCACGGTGAAGCTCTGTCCCCGTGCGACGGCATTTCCGCCCTGTGTAGAGCTCAGGATGTTTCCACTGGCCGGTGCGCCGATCGTCGTTTGGGCGGCGGCGATCGCCGGCACGATGAGCGAGAGCGCCGCGATGCGGCGAAGACGGGAGTGCATGGGATTTCCCCTTGGATTTGGCGCAGCGCGCCGGATGGATGCTCGCACTCGCTCGGAATGTGGTCGGCGCTTGTCGGTGTCGGTGTGGTCGAACGCCGCCCCCGCGCGGCCTCTCAAGGCCGCCGCCGGTGACGAGCCGGGCCTGCGCGCCCCCATCGCGACCTTGAGGAAGGTCAGTGACCCTGGCGCGGCGACAGCGGCGCGCGAGGGGACTGCGACCAGTGACGCCGGCGCGCCTTCCTGACGTACGAGAAGCCGGCGCCCAAGCGGCAGGAGCGCCTCACCGCGCCCCCGGGGAGCCCGATCGGGATGGTGGATGATCGGTGCGGGATGCCGTGAGCGGTGTTCGGTGCCACTGACGGCGAACGGGCCGGTCAGACACGACGACGACGGTGCGCGACGCCCGCGAGCCCGGCGAGGCCGGTCGCCATCAGGGCGTAGGTGCTCGGCTCGGGGACGACATTGGGAGCGCTGTTGAAGGCAAAGGCGAACTGGAGGTCCGTGTCGCCGAGAGTGGACCAGCTCAGTCGCGTCCACGTGGGGTCGCCGAGGTCCGACGATCGGAACACAGCTCGACCGTCGGCATAGACATCCGTCGCGTGCACGCGCCAGGTGACCATCCGCGCAGTGTTGCCCTCGGCGCCGTAACTGAGAAAGGCCACGAACGGCTGCCCCGCCCCCAACTCGACGCCGCCCGTTCCCACATCGACCCGTGTGGGCGCATTCCCTGTCGGGAGCTCCTGTGGCGTCGAGGAGAACAGCGACGGACCGGTGGCGCGTCCGAGCGCGACATCCCACGCGAACACGTGGGCAGTGAAGGTCCCGGCGGTCTCGGACCGCACCCAGAAGGACAGCTGGTCGAGACGCGTATCGATCGTCGGAGCACGGAACGTCTGGCCGACGGCGAACTCGAAGCCGGAAGTGGCGGTGACGCCCAGTAGGGTCGATGACGCGGGCGTTGCCAGCACGGTCTGAGCACTCGCGAGTGTCGGCACGAGGAGCAGGGCGGCGAGTCGTCGTGGGATGGTCATCATGGTCCCGGTGGATGGAGGAGGGAGGTGTGCGAGTGGGCACGTTCGCACTGAGCATCGCGCGGCGGTTGCACCCGAACGGACAGCGGGGCTGTGGCCGACCGGCCACAGCCCCGCACGATCCGCGATCCCCATCCGCCCGAGTTCGCTGCGCTCCGGGCGCCCCGGGGAGC
>JALOPO010000138.1 GCA_025453855.1 Gemmatimonadaceae bacterium | reverse complement strand
CTGCAGCGCGAGCGTCGCCGTCCACAGCGACTCGGCCGGTGCCCACCGCTTCTGCGACCAGTAGACGGCGGCCAGCCCGCGCATGTCGCGCGCCGTGCGCGGGTCGTCGGGGGCGCGCACGCGCGCATCGAGCGCGAGGACGCGGCGGTAGAGCGACTCGGCGTCGGCGATCCGCCCCTGGCGCACGCGCAGCGTCGCCAGCCCGCTGAGGGTCGTCGCCACGTCCACGTGCTCGGCAGGAAGCGGTCGGCGTCGTCGTATTCGCCCCGCTCGCGCGCCACCTCGGCCAGCGAGACGAGCGTCTCGGCGACCAGCGGATCGTCGGGGCCGAGCACCTGCTCGCGCGAGCGCAGCGCATCCTCGAGCAGCGCGCGCGCCGGCGCGAACTGGCCGAGCGACGAGTGCACCGTTCCCATCACCTGCATCATCCGCGACTGCAGCTCGGGCTGCCCGGCGAGCTCGCTCGAGATGCGACGCGTGCCGCGGTCGAGGATCTCGCGCGCGGTGAGCGTGTTGCCGCGCGACTCGCCCGGGTCGCTCACGCGAAAGAGATCGACGAGGAAGCTCGACACCTGCCGGTTGGCCTCGGCCTCGCGGGCGGCGCTCGCCTCGGCGCGGCGTGCGCGCACCAGGCCCACCGTCGCCACCACCGCGCTCGCGATCACGCTCGCGCTCACCAGCGCGGCCGCGATCACCCCCACGCGATGCCGCCGCACGAACTTCACCATGCGGTAGCGCGCCGTCGGTGGGCGGGCGGTGATCGGCTCGTCGGCGAGGTGGCGACGCAGGTCGGCGGCGAGCGCCGTGGCCGTCTCGTAGCGATGCGCCCGATCGGGGTGCATCGCCTTCATCACGATCCAGTCGAGATCACCCTTGAGCGCCTGCTGCAGGTGCGAGACGTCGGTGCGCCGCAGGTGCGCGACCTCGTTGCGGCGCTGGCGCAGCGTGGAGAGGCGCGAGCTCGGCGTGGGCGCGTCGGTCTCGCCGCCGGCGAGCTTCGCGAGATAGACGTAGAGCCCCACGTCGTGCGGGTCGACCGGGAGGTGCCCGACCAGCAGCTCGTAGAGAAGCACGCCGAGCGAGTAGATGTCGGCGCGCGTGTCGATGTCGGGGGCGTCGGCATCGGCCTGCTCGGGGCTCATGTAGGCCACGGTGCCGAGGGCGAGCCCCTCCTGCGTCTGCAGCACGTCGGCGGGCTGCGGCCCGACCGCCTTGGCGATGCCGAAGTCGATGATCTTCGGCCGCGGGCGCCCGTCCTCCTCGGCGACGAGGATGTTCGACGGCTTGAGGTCGCGGTGCACGACTCCCTTCTGGTGCGCGTGCTGCACCGCCTGGCAGACGTCGATGAAGAGCGTGAGGCGTTCGCGAATGGTGAGCCGGTGCGTGTCGCAGAAGGTCGTGATCGGCCGCCCGCGCACCAGCTCCATCGCGAAGTAGGGCTGCCCGCCGTCGGTGCTCCCGGCCTGGAGCACGCGCGCGATCCCCGGGTGGTTCATGACCGCCAGCGCGCGCCGCTCGGCATCGAAGCGGGCGAGGATCTCGCGCGAGTCGATGCCGGTGCGCACCAGCTTGAGCGCCACGCGGCGCCGGACCGGCTCGCGCTCCTCGGCCTCGTAGACGACGCCCATCCCGCCCTCGCCGAGGAGCTGGATGATGTCGTACGGGCCGATGCGCGCCGGGAGCGACGCGGCGGGTGCGACGGACGTCATCGCGACGGGCGGTCCGCGCGGGGCGGCACCATCAGTTGACGATGATGTCCGGGTCGAGCGTCTCCATCCATGTCTGGCCCGTGCTGTCGCGGCAGGTGACGGTGACGTTGTAGCTGTAGCGGCCGCGCGCATCGGCGCGCATGCGGCTCGCGACCGCCGGCGTGGTGCGCGTGCCGGTGTAGGGCGGGCGCTCCTCGAAGAGCCACGAGCGCTGGTTCTTGGGGCGGATCGCGATCGCCTCCACGCGCGAATTGGCCTCGATCGCCCACGACACCGACTCGCCCTGCGCGATGACGAGCGTGTCGGGGGTGACGACGATGCGCGACTCGCCCGGCGCGAGGCACTTGGCGCCGATGGTGACCTCGGCGACGTCGCGATGGCGCGCGGCCCGCGCCGGTGCGGGGCGGGCGGCGACGAGGGCGCCGGTACCGACGGCGGCGAGGAGCAGGAGGGCTGGAGCGCGCACGACGGGGCGGGTGGGAGTGGGGGATGGGTGGGCGAACCTTGTGTTTGGTCGTTCGCCACCGCAAGGGCGCGCGTGCCGCGGCGCGCCATGCATGGCCATGTGTCGCCGAGCATCGGGCACGCGTACTACGATTGTGCCATGTCACCACGCCGTTTCCCGCGTCGCGCCGGGTGGCGCGCCGCCGCGGCCACGCTCCTCGCCGGCGCGCTCGTCGGTGCCTGCCGCACGGCGCCGCGCGCCGCACGCGCCCCCGCGGGGGATGCGCCGTTCTCGATCGCGATCCTCGGCGACATGCCCTACATGACCGCCGGGATGCCCACCTACGCGGCGGCCGAGCGCCAGTACCATGCGCTGCTCGACACGATCGCGCGGCGCCCGGTGGCGGCGGTGGTGCACGTCGGCGACATCACCGGCGCCGTCTGCAGCGACTCGCTGTACGCGCTCCGACGGCGCGAGTTCGATGCGCTCCCGCACCCGGTGCTCTACACGCCGGGCGACAACGAGTGGACCGACTGCGCGCGCAACGGCTTCGAACCGCTCGAGCGGCTGGCGGCGCTGCGGCGTGTCTTCTTCGCCGACGACTCGAGCCTCGGGCGTCGCCGGATCGCGGTGGAGCGGCAGTCGGCGGCGCCGCGCTTCGGCACGTACCGCGAGAACGCGCGCTGGCGGCTGGGCGCAGTACGCTTCGCCACGCTGCACGTGGTGGGGTCGAACGACAACTGGGGGCGCGACACGGTGCCGTCGGCCGAGTTCACCGCGCGCCGCATCGCCACGCTCGCCTGGCTCGACTCGACCTTCGCGCTCGCGGCGCGCGAGCGGGCACGGGGCGTGGTGATCCTCATGCAGGCCAACCCGAATCTCGAGGGGCCGGCCGGTCGCGGGCAGCAGCGTGGCGTCGATGCGTTCGTCGCGGTGCGCGCGGCGCTCCAGCGACACGCCGCGGCGTTCGGCGGGCCGGTGGCGCTGGTGCACGGCGACTCGCACTACTTCCGCGTCGACAAGCCCTTCACCGACCCGCGCAGCGGCGGCCAGCTCATGAACCTCACCCGCGCCGAGACCTTCGGGAATCCGAGCGAGCACGGGCTGCTGCTGACCGTCGAGCCGTCCAATCCCAACCTCTTCCGCTTCGAGCCGATCCTCGTGCCCTGAGGCGTCGTCCTCGCGTCGCCGCACGGATGCACCTGCCTTCCATTCCATGCCCTCCATCATCCCGATCCCGATGTCGTCGTCCCCTCGTTCGTCCGCGCGCGTCGCGCTGCTCCTCGCCATCGCCGCCCTCGCCGGCTGCGGCAGCACCACCGACCCGGGCTCGGCCTTCTCGATGGGCATCGAGAACACCGAGCCGGCCGCCTTCATCGGGCGGCGCACGAGCACCGAACTGCAGTTCCGGCGCGCGGGCGCCTCGGCGGGGGCGGTGCAGCTCACGCTCACCGGCCTCCCGGCGAACGTGACCGCCGTCTTCGGGCGGAACCCGGTGCCGGCCACCGACAGCGTGGTCGCGCTCACCTTCGACGCGAGCGCGAGCGCGGTCGCCGGCACCTACCCGATCTCGGTGCAGGCGCGCAGCAGCGACAACCGCACCGCCACGCTCCCGCTCTCGCTGGTCGTCGGTGCCACGCCGGCCTCGCCCTCGATCGGCGTGACGGCGACGACGCCCGACTCGATCGGGCGCGGCGCGGATCGCGTGCGCACGAGCGTCGTCACGGTGTCGCGCTCGGCCGGCTTCGCGGCGCCGATCGCGCTCCGCATCCTCAACCTGCCACCGGGCTGGGTGGCCGAGGTGAACGCGCCGACCGTCCCCGCCACGGTGACGCGCGCCACGGTCACGATCCTCATCCCCGACACGACCCGCGCCGGCGACTACGGCTTCACGGTGCGCGCGAGCAGCGGCGTGGACGGCGTCGCGGAGCCGACGGTGAACGTGCTCCAGCGCGTGACGGCGCGCTGACATGCGCACGCGCCGCTCTGTGGTGAGGGGGCGCGCGCCCCTGCGCATGGCCTGGGCGGTGACGTGGTCCCTCGCGGTCGCGAGCACGCTCGACGCGCAGGGGGCGGCGCGCGGTCGCGCCGCGTACGTCCCCGGGCGCACGTGGGAGCAGCGTCGCCCATCGACGGCGGGCGTGGACTCCGCACGCCTCGCCGATGCGATCGCCTTCGCCATCGCCAACGAGGCGAAGGGGGGGCGCGACCTCGAGGCGAACCACTACCGCACGCTCGGCCGCGAACCGTTCGACGCGCCGGTGGGGCCGATCGCCCCGCGCGGTGCGCCGAGCGGCGTGATCGTGCGCGGCGGCTACGTGATCGCGCAGTGGGGCGCGCCCGATCGCGTGGACATGACCTTCTCGGTCACCAAGTCGTTCCTGTCGACCGTCGTGGGCGTGGCCGTCGAGCGCGGGCTGATCGCGAGCGTGCACGACACGGTGTGGCGCTCGCAGGCCCCGGTGCAGCGGCTGCGCACGGCGGCCGAGAGCGAGCCGGGTGAGCGCCTTGGCGCGACGCCGTTCCTGCGGCTGTGGGAGACTCCGCACAACCGCACCATCACCTGGGACGCGCTGCTGCGGCAGACGAGTGACTGGGAAGGGACGCTCTGGGGCAAGCCCGAGTGGGCCGATCGTCCCGCCGCCGACGCGTCGACGTGGACGACGCGCCCGCGGTCACCCAGTGGCACGACATACGAGTACAACGACGTGCGCGTGAACGTGCTCGCGCTCGCGGCCACGAACATCTGGCGACGCCCCCTCCCCGAGGTGCTCCGCGACGAGGTGATGGACCCCATCGGCGCATCGCGCACGTGGCGCTGGACGGGCTACGACAATGCGTGGATCACGCTCGACGGGCGCCCGGTGCAGGTGGTGAGCGGCGGCGGCCACTGGGGCGGCGGGATGTACATCAATGCGTGGGACATGGCGCGCTTCGGCCTGCTCACGCTGCGCCGCGGCGTCTGGGGCGAGCGTCGCCTCCTGAGCGAGCAGTGGGTGACGCAGGCGCTCACGCCCACGGTGCCCGAGCCGACGTACGGCTACATGAACTGGTTCCTGAACACCGATCGCAAGTGGATGCCGGCTGCGCCGGCGAGCGCGTTCGGGCACGTGGGGAACGGGATGAACCTGGTCTTCGTGAGCCCCGAGCACGACCTGGTGGCGGTGGTGCGCTGGATCGAGAACGGCGCCGCGAACGAGTTCCTGGGGCGGCTGCTGGCGGCGGTGGGGCGCTGACCCGGCGTGGCGACGCGTCGCCGCACTCACCGCCAGACCGTGATCTCCTCGAGCGACTTGCGCGCGAGATCCGGCACGCGCGCGTCGGCCGCCGGGTAGCCGACGGGCATCACGAGCATCGCGCGCTCGTTCTCGGGGCGCTCGAGGAGCTCGCGCAGGAAGCCCATGGGGCTCGGCGTGTGCGTGAGCGTGACCAGCCCCATGGCGTGCACCGCGGCGATGAACAGCCCCGCGGCGATGCCGCACGACTCGTCGGTGTAGTAGTGCGTGCGACGCGTCCCGTAGGCCGTAGGCCTGCCGGAAGAGCACCACCACCCACGGCGCGTCGGTGAGGTGCGCCTTCTGCGCGTCGGTGCCGAGCGGGGCGAGCGCCTCGAGCCACGCGGGGGGCGCCTTGCCGTGGTAGAAGTCGTGCTCCTCGCGCTCGGCCGCCTCGCGGATGCGCGCCTTGAGCGCGGTGTCGGCCACGGCGACGAAGGTCCACGGCTGCTGGTGCGCGCCGCTGGGGGCGGTGCCGGCGGTGCGGATCGCGCACTCCACGAGGTCGCGCGGCACCGGCTCGGACGAGAAGTGCCGCGTCGTGCGCCGCCGCTGCATCTGTGCGAGGAAGGCCGCGCCGCGCGCACGCGACGTGGCGAGATCGAGGCGCTCGTGGACGAGCGGGACGAAGCGCGGGGCGGCGGCGGGATCGCTGGTGGCCATGCGACACGGGTCGGGGACGCCGCACGATAGTCGCGTGCCGCGGCCGCGGCGCGGTGCGCACCGGCGCCCGTGGCGGCGCGTCCCCCGTGCGGGATCGCGGACCGCGCGCGATCTTGGCGGCGCGCGGCCACGAGGCGCCGCGCGGCTGGCCCCCGTTCCCCGACGAGGAGCTCCCCCAATGACGACTCGTGTGGCCGTGACCGGCATCGGCGGCGTCTTCTTCCGCGCCCGCGATCCGAAGGCGCTCGCCCAGTGGTACCGCGACGTGCTCGGCGTCCCGGTGGAAGGCGAGGCGACCTACGGTACCTTCGCGCCCGGCAGCGACGGGCGCGATGCCGCCGGGTCGACGCTCGTCACCGTCTGGTCGACGTTCGCCGCCGACACGACGTACTTCGGCGCCGGCGCGCAGCAGGCGATGATCAACTACCGCGTCGCGAACCTCGACGCGATGCTCGCGCAGCTGCGAGCCGCCGGCGCACAGGTGGACGAGCGCGTCGAGGCGTACGACTACGGGCGGTTCGGGTGGGCCCACGATCCCGAGGGCAATCGCTTCGAGCTCTGGGAGCCGCCGGCGGGCGAGGCGCCGCATGGCTGAGCGCGCGCGCGACCGGGACGCGACGTGCGGGCGGGGTGGCGTAGCGACATGACGACTCCCCACGCGGGCATCGACTTCGGCGCCAGCAACACCGATGTCGTCGTGCGCGACGATGCCGGCGCGCTGCGCCACTGGCTCCTGCCGACGACCGGGCGTCCCGACGTCGCGCTGGTGCACGCCGCGCTCGATGCCGGCGGCCTGCGCATCGGCGATGTGGGATCGGTGGCGGTGACCGGGGGCGACCGGAGCGCGATCCCCGCGACGATCGATGGCTGCACGGTGACGCGCGTCGACGAGGTGCGCGCGATCGGCCGCGGCGGTCGCGCGCTGGCCGGCGTCGACCGCGCGCTGGTGACGAGCGCGGGATCGGGGACGGCGGTGGTCGCCGCCACGCCCGATGGCGCACGACACGTGACCGGCACCGGCGTCGGTGGCGGGACGCTGGTCGGGCTCGGGCGGTTGCTCGTGGGGACCGTCGACCCGCGCGACCTCGATGCGCTGGCGGCGACGGGGCGCGATGCGGCGGTGAACCTCACCATCGGCGAGTTGATCGGCGGCGCGATCGGCTCGCTCCCGCCCGACACCACGGCGGTGAACTTCGGGCGCGTCGCGCGCCACGATGTGAGCGCGAGCCGCGCCGATCTCGCCGCCG
The DNA here is from genome assembly GCA_025453855.1 of Gemmatimonadaceae bacterium. Lineage (GTDB taxonomy): Bacteria > Gemmatimonadota > Gemmatimonadetes > Gemmatimonadales > Gemmatimonadaceae > JALOPO01. The sequence goes on along the minus strand of JALOPO010000138.1, from coordinate 4,249 downwards.
CACTCGTGAACCTCGTGGGCCAGGTGATCGCCGTCATCACCATCAACGCGGCGCGCGCCGAGCGTCTCGACGACGTGGTGATCGTCGGCCACCTCACCGACATGCCGACGATCCGTCACACGCTGGCCCTCGTCGGCCAGTTCTACGGGGCGACGCTCACCATTCCCCCCGACGGCGGCCGCGCCACCGCCCTCGGCGCCCTGCTCGTCGCGACCGAGCACTGAGTCGTCGCGACGCGGCGTCAGTCACCGACGAACGACTGCCGGCCGCGATGATGCGAAGGACCGCGACGGGACGCGATGACCGAATCGAGTACAAGAAGTCCCCGTTCTCCGGTCGTCTCCGTTCCTCCGCTTTCCTGTGCTGTTGGCGCGTGTTCGACAAGCAGGAAAGCGGAGGAACGGAGACGACCGGAGGACGGAGACTTCTTTCTGCTGCCGGACCATCATCGCGTCCCGTCGCGGTCCCTCGCATCATCGCGGCCGGCTGTTGCCGTCGGTGGCCAGCGGCGCGTGATCGCCAACCGACGCAGGGGTCAGGGCTGCTCGACCTTCGCCACCTGGGCCTCGATGCCGGGCCACGCGTCGCGCGCGTAGCGGACGAGCGTGCGGAGATAGCGCAGGCCGTCGGCGCCGTGCTGCGATGCGACGAGCGTCACGCCGCGCTGCACCGCCTCGGCGCTCGCGAACGGCGGCTCGGTCTCCTCGGCGATGCGGCCGTTCTCGTGCGGCACGCCGGTCTCGGTCAGGAAGTCGATCTGGATCTGCGGCTCGAGGTCGACGTAGAGCGTCTGCAGCAGGTCGAGCTCGTCCTGCGGTTGGCCACGGCCACGGCGCGGAAGCCGCCACCCTTGGCGACGATGCGCGAGACGAAGGTGGCGTGCGCGGCGCGATCGGCGCGCACCAGATGGTGGACGAGCGCGACGCGTCGCTCGACGGGGAGCGTGCGGTAGGGAGACGATGGCGGCATGCGGGCAAAGATAGGCGTGCCGGCCGACCGCGGCAGCGGCGCGGCTGCTCCCCGACGCGGGGCGTGCATGCGGCGCGCGCGCTCGTGGGCACGCACGCCCTGCATGCGAACGGGGCGGGCATCGCACGCATCGTCGCGGCGACCCCGCCCCGTGCACCCGGACCACCGCGTCGTCGCGGCGGCCCGGGCCAGCTGCCCGATCGGTGATCAGGTGGTCGTGTGCGCGTGCCCCGACGAGTAACCGGCACGCGCGGCGGCGATGTCGGGATCGATCGTCACGTGATCCCGCGCACCACGCATCGCGCCGAAGACCGCGGCGCCGAGCGAGAGGCCGAGCGCGAGGAGGGCAAGCCAGGCGCTGCCGGCGGCCGTGTCCTGCGCACGGTCGGCGACGTTCGCGGCCTGCTGCTGCACACGGGCGACCTCGGCCTGCACCTGCTCCTCGGTGAGGCCACGCGCACGCGCCTCGTCCTCGATGCGCTGGCGCGCCTGCGCGAGCACGTCGGTGTCCACGTCGGGACGCGACGCGACCGACCCGGCCGCCTGCGACACCGCCGACACCGCGCCGCCGGTGACGTTGCCCACGAGGCCGATCGTGCCGCCGATCACGCGGCTCGCCGCCGTGCCGAGCAGCCACGAAGAGCGTCACGAGCGGCACCGCGATCGCCCAGAGGGCGGCCCCGATGCCGAAGGCGGTGGCGTTGTTGTCGCCACCGAGCGCGGTGAAGCCGATCGCCGCGCCGAGCAGGGTGAGCGTGATCTGCAGCGCGATCGAGATCACGAGGCCGGCGAGCACCGCTCCCCAGCTGACGCGCGTGAAGACTTCGTTCCAGCGTGTGCCGGCGACGCGTGCCGTCGGCGAGTCGTGCAGGGCAGTGGTGGCCATGGGTCCCTCGGGTGACACGGGTACACGGGGTCGTGCGCGACACTCCGTCGTCGCGCGGGCCCGGTGGGTTCGAGGAACTTCCTTTCGCAAGATCGTGCCCACGCAGCGGCACCGGACGACGCGCGCTCGCGACGCATCCGCGCACCACGGCGTCGCCCGCCGCGCAGCGCGCGACGCCGACGAGCGGCCAGCGCGAGCCATCCGCCTCGGCATGCGGCGGCGGCGTGCGATGGGCCGATGCGACGGCATCACACGACCACATCACGCGCCGACCGCGGCGAGTCCTACACGTCCGCCGGCGCCCACGCACGCGCGTGCGTGCACGCGCACGTCGGCGTGTGACCGCCGCCCGGCGGCACGCGTCGTGCGAGCAGGCGGGACCGTACGGTGCGACGCCAGCGGGTCCGGAATGCGGCGCATCGGTCACCTTCGACCGGACCCCGACATTCGTGATGGAGCGGAGACGTGCACGAGATGGAGTTCGAGGCGGCGTGGCCCGGCAGGCCGACGTGGTCCGGAGCTGCGTGCGGTGGTGATCACCCGACGGCGCCCATGCGGCGCGCGTGGGCACCGCGTGGCGCCGCGGTCGGGGAGGCGTGGATCGCCCGGCTGGCGCGTCCCGCGATCGCGGCCCTCCTCTCGATGGCGGCCCTCGTCGTCGGTGCCCCGCTCGATGCCCAGCGCGTCACCCCCGGCTTCGAGCGGCGCGCGATCGAGGTGAACGGCACCGCCCGCGACTACCTCGTCCGCTTCCCGTCGAAGCGCGGCGCGGCGCCGCGGGCGATCGTCGTCCTCCTGCACGGCGGCGGCGGGAGCGCGTCGCAGCTCCTGGGCGGCGACGGGCGCGCCGCGCCCTACCGGGCCTGGATCCCGATCGCCGACCGCGAGGGGCTCGTCCTCGTCGCCCCCGACGCGCTCCGCGGCGCGAACGACACGCCCAACTGGCGCGACTGCCGCGGCGACGCGGGCGAGATCGGCGACGCCGACGATGCCTTGCTCGTCGACATGCTCGCCGATTCGCTCGCGAAGCAGGCCGCGCTCCCGCGGCGCCTCGTCTTCGTGGTGGGCACCTCGAACGGCGGGATGCTCGCCCTGCGCATGGCCATCGAGCGGCCGGAGCGCGTCACCGCGGTGGCCGCGATCGCGGCGGCGATGCCGGCGCGGTCGGCCTGTCGCGTCCCCACGCGCCCCGTCCCCGTGCTGTTCATGAACGGCACCGCCGACAAGCTCATGCCGTGGGGCGGCGGGACGGTGGCCGCGAACCTGGGGGGGCGAGAGGGGCGCGGGACGGTGCTTGGCGCCGAGGCGTCGGCCGCGGTGTGGGCGCGCATCGCGGTCGCCGAGCGCCCGACGACCGTGCAGCTCCCGCCGGCGGTCGAGAGCCCGCTCACCACCGCGGCGCGCACGTCGTGGCGCGCCCACGGTCGCACCGCGGTGGTGCTGGTGCGCATCACCGGGGGCGGGCACCTCGAGCCGAGCATGGTGGAGCGCTACGGGGGGCTGGCCACCGACTTCCTGGGGCGACAGGACGCGAGCGTGGAGATGGCCGACGAGGTCTGGCGCTTCTTCGCCGAGCAGATCGAGCCGTGATCCGCACGCGCCGTGCGTGATGCGCGTGCGGCGACGGGACGGGCAGCGTTCGGGACGGGTGCGGCGTAGCGATCGCACCCACCCCGTTCCCGGAGCCTCCATGACCCGACCCGGTGTCACGCGCGCGATCGCGCGTGCGCACATCGTGCTGCGTCGCGCGCGTCGCGGCGCGCTGCTCGCCGCCGGCGCGACCCTCGCCGCCATCTCGGCGCCCCTCGCCGCGCAGCCGCGCCCCGTCGACACCGCGCTGGTCGCGCAGCGCACGCGCCTCGAGGCCGAGCTGCAGGCCGAGGCCGAGGTGTACCGCTCGGTGATGATGCCGATGCGCGATGGCGTGCGCCTCATGACCGACGTCTACGTGCCGCGCAAGCGAAGCGGCCCGGTGCCGCTCATCCTCAGCAAGACGCCGTACAACATGAACTGGTGGGACGTCTCGCTCGGTGCGCCGCGCGACTGGCGCCCGGTGCTGCAGGCGATCCGCCGCGGCTACGCCTACGCCTTCCAGAACGAGCGCGGGCACTTCTTCAGCGAGGGGCACTACGACATCCTCGGCGCGCCGGCGACCGATGGCGCCGACGCGCTCGCGTGGTTCACGCGGCAGCCGTGGAGCAACGGGAAGGTGGGGCTCATCGGCTGCTCGAGCACGGCCGAGTACCAGATGGCGGTGGCGGCGCAGAAGCCCGCCGGCCTGGCGACGATGATCGCGCAGGGCTTCGGCGCCGGCGTGGGGCGCGTGCGCGGCTGGTACGAGCAGGGGAACTGGTACCGCGGCGGGGCGACGCAGATGCTCTTCATCGCCTGGCT
>JALOPO010000137.1 GCA_025453855.1 Gemmatimonadaceae bacterium | reverse complement strand
GCGACGCTCACCGGCGCCATGAAGGCGACCGTGATCACCGTCGCCGGCGACGTGCAGGGGAACGTGCTCGACGCGACGCGCGTGGAGCTCCTCGCCTCGGCGGCGCTCGTGGGCGACGTGCGCGCCGCGACACTCACCGTCGCGCCGGGCTCGCGGCTGCGCGGACGCGTGGAATGCGGCTGGGGCGAGGGCTCGGCGCCGGCGGTGGCGCCCGCATCGACGCCGGCGGCGACGTCCAAGCCGGCCGCGATGCCGGCCCGGTCGGAAGTGAAGGCGGAGGAACCCGTCGCGGCTCTCGACGCGGCGTCATGACCGTCGTCCGCAAGGGGCTCCCGGGGGCGACGCGGACCTGTCCGCACTGTCGCGCCACGATCCTCGAGAGCTCCGCGCGCTGTCCGCAGTGCCTGAAGCACCTGCGTGTCGACCCCGACGCGGCCAGCCGCGCGGCGAGCACGCAGGTGCCCTTCAAGGTGGAAGGCACGATCAAGCGCACGGCCGGCGACGACCCGGCCGAGTACGCGATCGTGCTCGTGCTCCGCGACGAGCGCGGGCAGGAGGTGAGCCGCCAGGTGATGGGCGTGGGTGCGCTGCTGCCGGGGACGGAGCGGACGTTCGCGCTCTCGGTGGAGCTGACGAGCACCGGGCGCGCGGGCGCGGCGCGGGGGTAGGGCGCACGGACGGCGACGGGTCGTGCACGGGACTCTTGACCGATCGTTCCACCACGCGTATGCTCACGCCATGCCCCGCGAGCGCACCTTCACCGAAGCCGACGTCATCGACTGCGCCGCCGACCTGTTCGCGGTCCACGGCTACGGCGGCACGTCGGTCTCGATGCTCACCGACGCCACGGGACTCGGCAAGCAGTCGCTCTACAACGCCTTCGGCGACAAGCAGGCGCTCTACCTGCAGGCGATGGAGTGCGCGGTGGCGCGATACGGCGCGGTCGCGGCACGGATGACGGCGGCGCCGGACGGGCGCACCGCGCTCGCGCTCTTCTGCGAACACCTGGTGACGCTCTGCGCGAGCGGCGAACCGGCGCGGCAGGCCTGCATCGTGAGCAGCGGGCTGCTCGAGGGCATCGACGACCCGGCGATCCGCGCGACGCTGCGCACCAAGTGGCACGCCACGCACGAGCTGCTGCGCGCGCACGTCGAACGCGGGCAGCGCGACGGGTCGATCGCCAATCCCACGCCGAGTGCGACGCTGGCGGACCTGTTCATGAGCATGATGAGCGGGCTCCGCGTGGCGTCGCGCGCCGATGCCTCCCCCGCCCGGCTCTCGGCGATCACCCACCTGAACCTGGCACTGCTGGACCATCGCTGACCGCGCCGACGCGGTCGGCTCCCGCTCGTCCCCTTGCTTGACCGTTCGTTCCACCCCGGAGAGTCCACCATGTCGCGACCGCTCGCTGGCAAGACCGCCCTCGTCACCGGTGCCTCGCGCGGCATCGGCGCCGCCATCGCCCGCCGCCTCGCCGCCGACGGCGCGCACGTGATCGTCCACTACGGCGCGAGCAGGGACGGCGCCGAGCAGGTGGTGGCCGACATCCGCGCCGCGGGCGGCACCGCGGATGCCGTGCAGGCCGACCTCGACCAGCCGAACGCGGCGGCGCAGCTCGCGACCGCCGTGGGCGCGCCGACCATCGACATCCTCGTGAACAACGCGGGCATCGCGCCCTTCGCCGGGATCGCGCAGACCGACGAGGCCACGTTCGACTCGATCGTGAACGTGAACATGCGCAGCCTCTTCTTCGTCACGCAGAGGTTCCTGGCGCGGATCCCCGACGGCGGTCGCATCATCAACCTCTCGACGCGCGTCACGAAGACCACCTTCCCCGGCATCCCGGTCTACTCGGCCTCGAAGGGTTTCGTGGACGTGCTGACGTTGCACATGGCGGCCGAACTCGGCGCGCGAAGCATCACCGTGAACGCGGTGGCGCCGGGCGCGGTGGACACGCAGATGAGCGCTTGGGTGCGGGCGCCGGGCGGTGCGGAGACGATCGCGCAGGTCCAGGCGCTGCCGGGGATCGCCCAGCCGGAGCGGATCGCGAACGTGGTGAGCTTCCTCGCGGGGCCGGATGGCGCCTGGACCACCGGGCACGTGCTCGACGCGAGCGGCGGGACCAAGCTCTGAGTGTCACACGACGTCGCGCGCCGGACCGTGCCGCATCGGTCCGCCGCGTGATGCGGCACGCAGATGCCGCGGGGGCGGATCGCGGGCGACCCCGTGCGCAACGCCACCATCGCCCACCACCTCGCCGCCGCCCTCGTCATGCTCCTCCGCGGCGCCCTGCAGCTCGTGCCATGGGTGCGTCGCCGCGCGCCGGCGGTGCATCGCCGGGTGGGGCGCGCGCGCCGGTCGTCACCTCCTCGCCGACCAGGAGCCGGAACGCGTCGGTCGCAGCAGCCGCGGAGGCGGGATCGCGATGCGCGAGCCGCGGCAGCAGTGCGTCGACGATTGCGGGATGTCCGTACGGCGCCACGATCCCGACTCGCTCGACGCCCGGTGATTCGCGCGCGAGCAGCGCCGCGATGCGTGGCAGCTCCTGCTCGGTACCGATGGGAACGGTCAATTGCGCGCGCCGTTCGCGCGCTGGAGCGAGTGCGCGCCGATGCCGCGCGTCCGCCACGCCTGTGCGTCCATCGAAACCAGGAACCGCCGTCACGTGAGCGCCCGCGCGCACGCACGCGCGTCGCACACATCGATGCCGCTGTGGAACGTCACGGTGGTGATGCGCGTCCGCAGGAGGATCGCGGGTTCGGTCGCCGGCGGAGCCGACACACCCTCGCCGATTGCCGTCATGCCGTCGGGAGCCGTGATCGATCGATGGGTGCGCCAGCCGCGGGCGATGACCGAAGGTCGGAGCGGCGATGGTGCGCCCGGTCGGCCGCCGTTGTCAAGCGGGGAGACGGCAACGATCCGGCGGCGCGCCGGGCGCGGAGCGCACCTTCGCGCTCTCCGTGGAGCTCACGAGCGCGGGGCGCCCGACGCCGACGCGCTGATCGCGGGGCGGCGATCGGCGCGGAGCGCATCGCGACTCGCGCGCGACGACAGCACGACGATGATCGCGACCGACGAGACGATGAGCAGCGGGAGATAGGCGGCGAGGAGCAGCCACGGCATCGGCCCGATCGCGCGCGCGTCGACGAGGTACGGAAAGAGCTCCCCGCCGGAGATGAGCTGGTCGCCCATGGCCACCGCAACGAACAGCCCGGTGAGTGGAATGGCGGCGGCCGAGCGCCGCCACAGGGCGACGAACGCCACGAGCGCGAGGATGCCGTTCAGGAAGTCCCACCAGGCGAGCTGGAACGCCAGTCGATCGGGGATCGCGAGCGCCGTCCAGTCGAAGTGGCCGGGGAGCGCGAGCGTCAGCCCGATGTAGCGGAACAGGTGCAGCGCCGTGAGCCCCATCAGGTGCCGGCGAACGCCGAGCCGCTGCAGCGTCGGTCGTGCCGCGGCGTAGAGCACCGCGAAGGCCACGACCGCGTTGACGAGGCTCGCGACATGGAAGTACCGCTGCACGTGCGACCTCGGGTGGGTGGTGATCGACGAGCTGCGCGACGGACGGGTGCGCGGCTGCCCGTGGCGGCCGTGCGAGGCTAGCGTGCCGCGGTCGCGTGCGCGCGCACGAAGGCCGCCAGCTCGTCGTCGAACCGATCCGGGTCCTCGAGGTGGGGCGCGTGCCCTGCCCCGTCGTAGAGGGAGAGCGCGGCGTGCGGCGCGTACTCGCGCGCCTGATCGGAGGCGATGCGCGTGATGATCCCGTCCGCCGTGCCGTGCGCGAGCAGGATCGGCACGGTCAGTCCACGCAGCGTCTCCTCGTGGTCGACGATGCGCGACAGGACCGCCGCGCGTGCCACCGGCGACGAGGCGACCGCCTGCATCACGAGCTCGCCGAAGTCCTCGATCGGGAGGTCGCGGTGCACGAGCGCCTGCTGCAGCCGCAGCACGCCGAGCAGCTGCGCGCGCAGGTCGGGGGCGAACGCCGACGCGGCGTGCTCCGCCGCCGCCGCCCCGAAGTGCCCCGCTGCGCGCTCGGTGCCAAGCGTGTTGCCGGCGGCGACGAAGTGCACCGCGGCGACGTTGCCGGCGCCGTGGGCGCGCAGGTAGTCGAGCACCACGATGCCGCCCACCGACCAGCCGACGAGCGTCGGACGGACGAGCCCCGCCGCCGCGATCACCGCCGCCACGTCGTCGCCCCACTGACGGCTCTCGGCGTAGGCCGCGGGCTCGAGGGGATGATCGGACTGGCCGTGCCCGCGCCAGTCGAAGGTCACGAGCCGGAACTCGCGCGCGAGCCGCCCGACGAGTTGCGGTGCCCAGCCCAGATGGGAGTTGGCCCACGCGTGGACGAGCAGGATGGCCGGCGCATCGTCCCGCCCCCACGTCTGCACGGCGAGCCGGGTGCCATCGCTGCTGGTGGCGACCAGGCGCGCGGTGGGGACGGCGGAGCGCCAGGGGGCACGGGCGATCGTGTCGGGCATGGGATGCTCGGGGCGAAGGCGGCGACGTCGGCGGAGCCGGTCGGCTCCTCGTTCCGCGATAGTGTTCCGCTCGGATCATAATGTCAAGGCTTGCGATCCGATCGGTCCACATAGATGCTTTCACCGCATGACCAGCGAACATCCGAGCACGGCGCAGGCGTCGCGACCGCCCGGCCGACCTCGCGAGTTCGACGTCGACGAGGCGCTCGACGTGCTGCTCGAGCTCGTGTGGACCAGGGGGTACGGAGCGACCTCCCTGCTCGACATGGTTGAGGCGACGGGACTCGGCAAGTCGAGCCTCCGCGCGGCGTTCGGCACCAAGGACGAGATCATGGCCGCCGTGCTCGCGCACTATGCGCAGCGCGTCATCGAGCCGGTCATCGCGCGCGTGCGTGACGGCGACGCGGGCCTCGCCGACATCACCCGGCTGTTCGAGGCACTCGAGACGGTGGCGCGCGCGCGCGCCCGCGCGATGGGGTGCGCGGCCACGAACCTCGCGGTGGAGCTCGGTGCGCGCGGTGAGGCGGTCTCGCGCCTGCACGCGCAGCTCCGGGCCCGGTTGCGGCGTGCGATCGTCGCGGCACTCGCGCGCGCGGCGACCCTCGGCGAGATCGCGCACGAGCAGCTCGACGCGCGCGCGGAGCTGCTGCTGACCCTCTTCTTCGGCGGGGCCGCACTCACGCGTGCTGGCGCGACGCCCGCCGAACGGCGGCTGCGCATGACGGCGGTGACCGCGCTCCTGCAGAGCTTCCGCGTCACCCCTCGCGGGTGAGTCGCTGCGAGGTGCCTGACGGCCGTGGCGGCGACGCGATCACGGCGGCACGCCCCGCGCCGGACTCCGGCACCGGCACCACGGCGACTCGCGCGTAGGTCAGGGTCGCGTGCCGGCCGCGCGCACACGCAGCGGCACCACCACCATGCGCGTGAGCAGCGACGCGGGATCGAACAGCGTCACCTGCAGGTCGCCGTTCCCGGCCGTCCTGGCGAGCACCCGGCACACGATCCGGTCGGCGGCGCGCACCGGCTCCGTGCGCATCTCGAGCGGCCCCGTGTCCGTCGCCCGCACTTCCCAGCGCGCCACGGGTT
>JALOPO010000557.1 GCA_025453855.1 Gemmatimonadaceae bacterium | reverse complement strand
ATCTCGAGGCGGTGCGGGCGCTCCCGCTCGCGATCGAGCAGGGGGCGTGGGAGGTCACCGTGCCGGCGTGGCTCGACCGCGCCGCCGATCATCCCGGCACGCATGCCCGCGACGCCCTCGTCCCCTCGCCGCTCATGCCGCACCTCACCGCCGACTGGGTCGCCGCGCGCCTCGCCCGGCATCGCGGTCACGGCACGCGCAGCGATCGCGCCCCGCTCCCGGTACCACCCCCCACGCCGTGGGCGAGCGCGGCGCCCGATGGCCGTGCGCACTACGCCTCGTACGCGACCTGGCTCTGCCCCATCAACTGCATCGAGCCCGCGACCTGCCCGCACACGCGCGGTGCGCGCGACTGGTCGATGCCGCGCGCCGCCGCTGCCATCGTCGATGCCGCTGCGGCATCGGCCGGCGCCATCGACGCACTCGCGCTCTTCCACACCACGCACCGCACGCACGGCGTCGGCATGTTCGACCTCGCCGATGCGGCGCGCGCGGCGGCTGCCATCCGCGCGCTCGACGCCACCCGGCCGGCACGGCTGCTCGTGGCGAGCGTCTCGCACTGTCACGGGGCATTCGCGGTGGTGACGGGGTGAGCCCCCCCTGTCCCCCCTGACCACATTTCAGGCAGGTGCCCGCCGTCGCGTCCCCGCGACCGGGCGGGCCGCAGCCCTTCGCCCGAGAGCGTTCTCGTGACGCCTGGACGGCCGCCGTCTATGCCGCGCGCGCCAACCTCGAGCCGCTCGTCTTCGAGGGCGAGCCGATCGGCACCGAGCTCCCCGGCGGGCAGCTCATGCTCACCACCGACATCGAGAACTTCCCCGGCTTCCCCGAGCCGCTCTCGGGGCCGGAACTCATGGAGCGCATGAAGGAGCAGGCGCTGCGCTACGGCACGCGCGTCGTCTCCGAGCTCGTCACCGCCGTCGACCTCTCGGCGCATCCGTTCACGATCACGCCGCACTACGGCGCGCCGGTGCAGGCGCTCACGCTCGTCGTCGCCACCGGTGCAAAGGCGAAGTGGATCGGCCTCGAGAACGAGCTGCGCCTCGCCACGCACGGCGGCGGCGTCTCGGCCTGCGCCGTCTGCGACGGCGCGCTCCCCGCGTACCGCAACAAGCGGCTCGCCGTCGTCGGCGGCGGCGACACGGCCATGGAGGAGACGCTCTACCTCACCAAGTTCGCGAGCGAGGTCGTCGTCATCCATCGCCGCGACCGGTTCCGCGCGAGCAAGGTCATGGCCGACCGCGTGCTGCAGCATCCCAAGGTGCGCGTGCTCTGGAACACGCGTGTCGCCGACGTCCTCTCCGAGACACATGATGGCTTCGAGGGGATCAGCGCGCTCCGCCTCGAGAACACCGCCACCGGCGAGCTCTCCACGCTCGATGTCGGCGGCCTCTTCGTCGCCATCGGCCACGAGCCGAACACGAAGTTCCTCAAGGGACAGCTCGACCTCACCGAGCATGGCTACATCAAGGTCGATGCGTGGCGCACCGCCACCAACGTGCCCGGCGTCTTCGCCGCCGGCGACGTGATCGATGACTACTACCGGCAGGCGATCACCAGCGCCGGCACCGGATGCATGGCGGCGCTCGAGGCCGAGCGCTGGCTCGCGCACCACGGCATCGGCGAGAGCCCCCTGCTCGAGACGGCCGAAGCGATGGTGGTGGCTTCGGCCGAACAGGTGCCGCCACCGCTCGCCTCGCACGCCTGACGACGATGGCCCTTCGCATCGAGACGTTCGCCGTCGGCCCGCTGCAGGCCAACTGCCTCCTCGTGGCCGACGACGTCACGGGCCGCGCCGTCCTCGTCGATCCGGGTGACGAGGGCGAGCGCCTCGTGCGCGAGCTCGCCGCGCGGACCCTCGCGCTCGACGCCATCTGGCTCACGCACGCGCACCTCGACCACGTGGGCGGTGTCGCCGCGGTGCGCGGCGCACATCCCCGTGTGCCGATCTGGCTGCACGACGCCGACCAGCCGCTCTACGCGCGCGCCTCGCAGCAGGGGCGCGCCTGGGCCACCGATCGCGCCTGGCGCGACGGGGACATCGTCTCGCTCGGCGAGCACCGCTTCACCGTCGTGCATCTCCCCGGGCACGCGCCGGGCCACGTCGCATTGCTCGGCGATGGCATCGCCTTGCCGCCATGCATCGCTCGCTGCAACGCGTCGCCACCTGGCCCGAGGCCACGGTCCTGCATTGCGGGCATGGCCCGGCGACCACGATCGGGCGCGAGCTCGCGAGCAACCCGTTCCTCACCGGCGTCGCGCGCCCGGTGGGGGCATGACGGCCGGCGCCGTCGCGGCCGCGGCCGCGCGCCGCGTGCGCGAGCGTGACGACCGTGACGGGCGCACGCCCGCACCGATGCGTGGCGCGCTCGCCCCGATCGTCCTCGCCATCTGGCTCGGTGCGGCACTCCTCATGGCGACCACCGTGGGCCAGGCGGCCTTCGCGGTGCTGCCGACGCGACAGCTCGCCGGCGCCCTGGTCGGGCGCATCCTCCCGGTCGTCTTCGTGTCGGGCATCGTGGCGGGGGTGCTCGCGCACGTGCTCTCGCTGCGTGCCGGCACCAGGCCCACGTGGGTCGCCCGCCTCGGCGGCCTCGCGCTGGTCGGCGCGTGTCTCGTCGCGCAGGCGATCGTCGCGCCGAAGATCGAATCGCTGCGTGCATCGCTGCCGGCGGTCATCGAGGAGCTGCCGGCCAGCGATCCGCAGCGACAGACCTTCGGACGACTGCACGGCATCTCCGTGGCGCTGCTCGGTCTGGCGATGCTTGGCGCCACGGCCACGATCGTCTCGTCCTTGCGCGCGCGGCACCGCACCTGAGCTGCACCCGGCGGCGGTTCGCGCTGAGGATCGAGCCTCCCCCGATGGTGAGCGCCTCAGGTCATCGTAGCTTCCGCACCGACACAAGGATCAGTCCGGTCGTGCGTGCCCGTTGCGATGCGTGACGGGTATCGCTGCGCGATCGTGATCCGGCTCGATGGGCGCGATGAACGACATCATGGGTGCAGAGGGACGGCTGGAGCGGCGCGCACGCGACGATGCGGCGGCGTCGTCGACGGAGACGATCGAGCTGGCGCGCCACGAGTACGACCGGCTGCGCGGCCTCGAGCGTCTCGTCGACGAACACGCGGCCCGCATCGACGCGCTCGAGCTCGCGCTCGCGCAGGAACG
>JALOPO010000136.1 GCA_025453855.1 Gemmatimonadaceae bacterium | reverse complement strand
CAGGACTGCGAGCTGCTCGGTCTCTCGGACCTGAACACCGAGTCGGACACCGTCCGTGCGCGCACTGCCCGCTACCTGATCGAACTCGCGCGCCTCGGCGTGCGCGGCTTCCGCATCGACGCGGCCAAGCACATCCTGCCGTCGTCGCTCGATGCCATCATCGGGCGCATGAACGCGACGCTCGCGCAGGAAGGGCGGCCGCTCCCGTACGTCTTCCACGAGGTCATCGACTACGGCGGCGAGGCGGTGCGCGCCACCGACTACCTCGGCGTCGGGTACGCCAGCAACTCGGGCTCGGACATCTCCGAGTTCAAGTTCCGCGGCGTGCAGGACAAGTTCCTGCGCGCGGGCGGGACGCAGCGCGTCGGCGAACTCGCGCAGTTCTCGGAGTCGCGCTGGGGGCTCCTCCCCACCGACAAGGCGGTCGTCTTCCTCGAGAACCACGACACCGCGCGCGACGGCACGGGCAACCTCTCGTACCGCTCGCCGCAGCTCTGGCGCCTGGCGCAGGTCTGGATCCTCGGGCAGGCGTACGGCTATCCGTCGATCCTCTCCGGCTATGCCTTCAGCCGGCCGGGTGGTCGCGACCTCGGGCCGCCGTCCGACGGGAGCGGCAACACGCGCCCCGTCGCCTGTCCGGCGTCGATCGACCAGGCCGCGCCCGATGGTTGGGTGTGCGAGCATCGCGATCCCGTGGTGCGCACGATGGTCGCGTTCCGGCGCACCGTCGCCGGCACCGATACGCGCCTGCTGTGGGATGATGGCGCGATGGCCACTGCCTACTCGCGTGGCGATCGCGGCTTCGTGGCGGTGAACGCGAACGCCACGCAGCTCGATCGCACGATCCCCACCGCGCTCCCGCCGGGGCGCTACTGCGACGTCCTCACGGGCGGGCGCACCGGGACCACCTGCGCCGGCACCGTCGTCACCATCGACGCGGCCGGCACCGCCACCGTCCAGCTGGCGCCGCTCACGGCGCTGGCGATCCACAGCGGGACCCGTCTCTGATGTCAGTCATGCACGCGCGGCGCCTCGCCGCGCTGTCGTTCCTCGTCGCCGTCGCGCCGGTCGCGGCGGCACAGGCGCAGTCGCTCCGTGTCGCGTCGCCCGACGGCCGCAACGTCGTCACGCTCGCAATCGATCGCGGCATGCTCACGTATGCGGTCGCGCGCGGTCCGGTGCAGGTCGTGCGCCCCTCGCGCCTCGGCTTCCGCTTCCGCACCGAGGGCGTGCTCGGCGAGGGACTGCGCCTCGTCGACTCGGCGCGCACCACGCGCGACACCACGTTCACGCTCCCGTGGGGCGAGGTGGCGCGCGTGCACGACCGGCATGCCGAGCTCCGTGTCGTCGTCGAGGAGACGCGGCCACCAGGGCGGCGCTTCGGCGTCGTCGTGCGCGCCTTCGACGACGGCATCGCCTTCCGCTACGAGCTCCCCGCGCAGCCCAACCTCGGCGACTTCGAGATCATCGACGAGCTCACCGAGTTCGTGATGGCCGAGGACGCGAAGGCCTGGTGGATCCCGGCCAACGTGCCCAGCCCCGATCGGCAGGAGATGCTCTGGTCGTCGGGGCCGGTGAGCAAGCTCGACACGGTGCACACGCCGCTCACGATGCAGATGACGACCGGGACGCAGGTCGTCATCCACGAGGCCGACCTCGTCGACTACGCCGGGATGTACCTCGCGGGACGGAGCGAGGGGCGCACGCTGCGTGCCTCGCTCGCGAAGTGGAAGGACGGCGCGGCGGTGAAGGGGCGAACCCCCTTCGTCTCGCCGTGGCGCACGATCCAGCTCGCCGATCGCCCCGAGCAGCTCGCCCCCTCGCTCCTCACGCTGAAGCTCAATCCGCCGAGCCGCATCGCCGACACGCGCTGGATCCGGCCGATGAAGTACAACGGCATCTGGTGGGCGATGCACGTGAACACGGCCACGTGGAGCTCGGGGCCCCGGCACGGCGCCACCACCGCGAACACGAAGCGCCATCTCGACTTCGCGGCGGCGAACGGCCTTGGCGGGACGCTCGTCGAGGGGTGGAACGTCGGCTGGGACGGCGACTGGACGAAGGCCGGCGACAAGTTCTCGTTCACGCAGGCCTATCCCGATTACGACCTCCCCGGCGTGGCCGCCCACGCGAAGGCGAAGGGACTCTCGCTCATCGTGCACAACGAGACGTCGACCTTCATCGAGAACTACGAGCGGCAGCTCGACTCGGCCTTCGCGCTCTACCAGCGGCTCGGCGTGACGGCGATCAAGACCGGCTACGTGGGCGACACCACCTCGCCCGGCGGCCATGCGCACCAGTCGCAGTACATGGTGCGCCACCACCGGCGCGTGATCGAGACGGCGGCGAGGTACGGCATCACCGTCGACATGCACGAGCCGATCAAGGACACGGGCGAGCGGCGCACCTGGCCGAACATGCTCGCCCGCGAGGGCGCCCGCGGGCAGGAGTTCAACGCGTGGGGCGGCGAGGGGGGCAATCCGCCCGAGCACGAGACGATCCTCTTCTTCACGCGCATGCTCGCCGGGCCGATGGACTTCACCCCCGGCATCTTCAACCTGCTGCTGACCCGCAGCGGCACCGGCGTCGCGCGCACCCCCGAGGACGCGCGCCCGCGCACCACGCTCGCGAAGCAGCTCGCGCTCTACGTCGTGCTCTACTCGCCGCTGCAAATGGCGGCCGACCTCCCCGAGAACTACGAAGGGCAGCCGGCCTTCCGCTTCATCCGCGACGTCGCCGTGGACTGGGACACCACCGTCGTGCTCCACGGCCGGATCGGTGACGACGTGGTGGTCGCACGCAAGGCGAAGGGCAAGGACGAGTGGTTCCTCGGCGCCATCACCGACGAGGAGGCGCGCACCATCGAGGTCCCGCTCTCCTTCCTCGGTGGCGGATCGTGGGTGGCCGAGACGTATGCCGACGGCCCGGGGGCGGACTGGCGATCGAACCCGCTCCCGGTCGCGATCACGTCGCGCACCGTGACGCGCGCCGTCACGCTCCGCATCGCGATGGCACCGGGCGGCGGGCAGGCGATCCGCTTCCGCCGCGCGCGGTGAGCGCGCGATGACGCTCCCTGCGGGCCATGCGATGCTGGTGCTCCGCGCCCCGGTCACCGGGGTCGCGGTCCCGCTCGACGACGTCCCCGATCCGGCCTTCGCGCAGCGACTCGTCGGCGACGGCGCGTCCATCGATCCGCTCGCCGAGCGCGTCGTCGCGCCGTGCGATGCCGAGGTGCTCTCGGTGCATCGCGCCGGGCACGCCGTCACGCTGCTGCACGACGGACTCGAGCTCGTGCTCCACGTGGGCGTCGACACGGTGCAGCTGCGCGGCGAGGGCTTCCGCCCGCTCGTGCAGGCGGGGCAGCGCGTGCGCGCCGGCGAGCCGCTGATCGACTTCGACGCCGACGTGGTCGCACAGCGTGCGCGCAGCCTGCTCACCCAGCTGCTCGTCACGAACATGGATCGCGTGGTGCGCGTGGAGGCGGCGCGCGGTCGCCTGCGCGCCGGCGAGGACGTGCTGCTGCGCGTGCACTACCTGCAGCCGGCGGGTGGTGACGCACCGGCGAGCGCGGTCCCGCCGGTGCGCTCGGAGCCCGTGACGGTGATGGCCGCCACCGGACTGCATGCACGCCCGGCCGCGGCCCTGGTCGCCGCCGCGCGCCGCTTCAGCGCCGAGGTGCGGCTGCACAAGGGAACGCGCACCGCGAACGCGCGCTCGCTGGTCTCGATCATGGCGCTCGAGGTCTCGCATGGCGACGCGCTCGTGGTCGAGGCGCAGGGGAGCGACGCCGCCGATGCGGTGCGCGAGCTCGCGACCCTGGTCGGGCAGGATCTCGACGCGATCGCGGCCGGCGGCGCGCCCGTCTCCCACGCACCGGTGCGCGAGAGCACGCGAGCCGCACCGGCGCCCGTCCCGTCGCACGAACCGCTCGTGCCGGGCACGGTGCTGCGCGGCGTCGGCGCGTCGCCCGGCGTCGCAGTCGGACAGGTGGTGCTGCTCCGCGTCGACGACGAGGTGCTCGAGGAGCGCGCACCGGACGCCGCGCACGAACGGCGCGCGCTCGATGCCGCCGTCGCCGCCGCGCACCTGCAGCTCGAGGCGCTCCGCGCGCGGCTGGCCGAGGAGGCCGATGCCGACAAGGCGGCGATCTTCGCGGCGCACCAGGAGCTGCTCGAGGATCCCGAGGTGCTCGATGCGGCCGAGGCGTCGATCCGGGGCGGCGCGAGCGCGGCGTACGCGTGGCGTGCCGCGTACGGCGCGCAGTCCGAGCGCCTTGCCTCGTTGTCGAGCAGCGTGCTCGCCGGTCGTGCGACCGATCTCCGCGACGTCGGCCGCCGCGTCTTGCGCCTCCTCACCGGCCGCGGCGAGGCGCGCCTCGCGCTCCCGCCCGACGCGATCGTCGTCGCCGAGGATCTCACGCCATCGGACACGGCGTCGTTCGATCGCACGCGCCTCGCGGGGCTCTGCACCACGATGGGGAGCGCGACGTCGCACGTCGCGATCCTCGCGCGCGGCCTCGGCATTCCCGCGGTGCTCGGCGCCGATCCGCGCGTGCTCACGATCGCCGAGGGGACGCGCATCCTGCTCGACGGTGATGCGGGGATGGTGCAGTTCGCGCCCGACGCGGCGACCGAGGCGGCGACGCTCGCGCGTCGCGAGCACGATGCGCGACGCCGCGCCGACGAACTCGCCGCGTCCGGCGAGCCCGCGATCACGCGTGACGGCCATCGCGTGGAGGTGGCGGCGAACGTCGGGGCCACGGCCGAGGCGGACGACGTCGTGCGCCATGGCGGCGAGGGCGTGGGGCTGCTGCGCAGCGAGTTCCTGTTCATGGAGCGTCGCGACGCCCCGGACGAGGACGAGCAGCTGGCCGCGTACGAAGCCGTGGCCGGTGCGCTCGGCGGCGACCGGCTGTTGGTCATCCGCACGCTCGACATCGGGGGCGACAAGCCGCTCGCCTTCCTTCCCATGGCGGCCGAGGCGAACCCGTTCCTCGGCGAGCGCGGCGTGCGCGTGAGCCTCGCGCGACCGGAGCTCTTCCGCGTGCAGCTGCGCGCCGCGCTGCGTGCGTCGCGCGCGGGGAAGGTGGCGGTCATGTTCCCGATGATCTCCACGCTCGACGAGTGGCGTCGCGCGAAGGCGATGCTCGAGGAGGAGCGCAGCGCGCTCGACGTGCCGCCCATCCCGGTCGGGATCATGGTCGAGACGGCGGCGGCGGCGATGCTCGCCGACCGCTTCGCGCGCGAGGCCGACTTCCTCTCCATCGGCACCAACGATCTCACCCAGTACACGCTGGCCATGGATCGCACCAATCCGCGTCTCGCCCCGCAGGTCGATGCGCTGGCACCGAGCGTGCTGCGCCTCATCGAGCGCACGGTGGCGGGGGCGCACGCGCACGGGCGCTGGGCCGGCGTCTGCGGCGCGCTGGCGAGCGACCTCGCGGCGGTGCCGGTGCTGGTGGGGCTCGGCGTCGACGAACTCAGCGCCGACATCCCGCTCGTGCCGGCGGTGAAGGCGCGCGTGCGCACGCTGGTGCACGCCGAATGCGTGGAGACGGCGCGACTCGCGCTCGACGCCGATGACGGGGCCGCGGTGCGCGCGCTCGTCGCGGCGCGGCATCCGATGGAGGTGGCGTGATGAAGCCGTTCCGGGCCGCGTTCGC
>JALOPO010000135.1 GCA_025453855.1 Gemmatimonadaceae bacterium | reverse complement strand
ACCGTGCGGTTGCCCGACGCGGGGCTGGCGAGGTTGAGGTAGCTCACCGCCAGCTCGGTGTGTGCGCCGACGCCGTAGGTGAGGAAGGTGAAGGAGTTCCAGCCGTCGCGCGGATCGGTCGCGGCGAACTGGCTCTCGTGCGTGCCGAACCACTTGCCGGGACGCGTGACCTCCGCGTTCGGGATCCCGACGATCAGCGACTGTGCGGAGAGCGGCGCCGCGACGGCGACGACGAGCAGTGCGGCACGGACGGCGTGCGGAGCGCGGCACAGGGCGGCGCGCATGGCAGCGTGTCGCGCGCGGCGACGTGATGGCGTGGGGTGTGCGAGCGACGGGGACGGTCGGAAAGGCGAGGACATCGGCAAGGCAGACTGAACGAACGACGCCGCGCGAGCTGGTCGCGCGGCGCCGGAGGGACTCCGCATCGGGCACCATGCGAGCGCGCGCCCACGACCGCGCGCCCACGGTGAGTGAATGCCGACCGGATGCCTCGTGTGCCCGGGCCGGGCACTCGTTACCGACGCGTGCCACGATGTGAGGGCACGGCGTCGCCGGCGCGCGGGCCGGACGCGCGCGATCAGCGGAACGGCTTGAGCTCCGCCTCCATCCACTGCGCCTTGCGCCCCTTGGTGGCGGCGCGCACGCCGGCGACCTGCGCCGCGGTGACCGCGCTCGCCTTGTTGCCGAAGCTCGTGCGCACGTAGGTGAGCACGGCCGCGACCTCGGCGTCGGTCATGATCTGGCCGGTGCCGTAGGCGGGCATCGACTGGTTGTAGGTGACGCCCTTCACGGTGAGCGCCCCCTGCACGCCGTGGAGGAGGATGCGGATGGCCGCATCGGGCTTGCCGACGACCCACTCGGAGCCGGCGAGCGGGGGGAAGGCGCCGGGGACGCCGGTGCCGTTCGCCTGGTGGCAGGCGGCGCAGCGGGCGTAGAGGGCGGCGCCGTCCTGCGCGACGAGGACGGCGGGGAGCGCCACGGCCGCAAAGGCGGTGGCGGCGAGGGCGCGAAGGAGCGGCGGGCGCATGGCGGCGGCGGCGGAGGGGTGCGAGGCCGAGCGGCGGGGGCGCCGCCCGGCGTGCGGCGTGGACGGTGGGAATGATGGGGACGTCGGCGATTCCGCGCGCGCCCATCCGGGAGAATGCCGACTTGCATACTCGGAATTCCCCGGCCTAGAATGCGTCGTGGTCATTGAGAATCGTTCTCATGTAGTGCTGCCGCCGTTCGAGCTACGCCACCCTTCGCTGCCGCCCACGAGTCATGCGCGTCCGTTCGCTCCTCCCCGCCCTCGCGGCCCTCGTCGCCGCCGCCTGCAGCACCGACGAGGTCGCCGCCCCGCCGACGCCGCTCGCGGCCGGGACGATGACGGTCGACGCGGCCACCGGCTGGGTCTATGTCCGCCTCGCCGACAGCGCCCGCGTCGTCCCCACGCCGAGCGCACGGGAGTCGGGGGCGTGGGACATCGCCTTCTTCGCCACCAACGTGACGCTCAACGGCGGGCAGGCCGGGCCGGGCGGCGTGACCGGCGCCTGCCTCTGCCAGAACAGCGCGCAGGCGCCGACCGCGGCCCAGTGGCTGGCGATGACGCCGGCCTCCGAACGCGCCGACTTCGACAGTGTCACGCGTGTCCCCGCGACGGCGAGCTTCACCAGCGACCGGCTCACCCCGTCGCTGGCCGGCTGGTTCACCGGGAACGGCGCGTCGGCCGTGGCGGCCCCCGATTCGCTCGCCTTCGTGCGGCTCTCCGACTCGAGCGGCGTGGCCAAGCTCCGCGTCACGCGCCTCGACGGGGCGACCGCGACCTCGCCCGGGCGCGTGACGATCGAGTACGCCACGGCGGCGTTCGCCGATGCGGCCTTCGGCGCCACGCGCACCGCGACGCTCGATGCCACCGCCGGCGCGGTCGCCTTCGACCTGCAGACGGGGCAGCCGACGACCAGCCCGACCGACTGGGACGTGCGCGTCGAGGGCTTCGCGATCCTCGTCAACGGCGGCGTGAGCGGGCCCGGGCGCGGCGCGGCGGCGCGCGTGCGCGGCACCACCTTCGCCGCGGCGACGCCGACGGCCACGGCGGCCAACGCGTACCGGGTGGATGCCTTCGCCGGGATCTTCGGCACCGCGCGCTTCTTCAACTACAACCTCGGCGGCGACAACCGCATCGCGCCGACGTACGACGTCTACTTCATCCGTCGCGGGTCGACGACCTGGAAGCTCCAGATCATCGACTACTACTCGCCGACCGGGACGCCGCGCGTGATCACCTTCCGGTACGCGCCGGTGGCGGGATGACGGCGACGCGTGGCACGGCGGCACGTCGGCGGCGACGCGGGGCGATGCGTGACCGTGGCGCCATGGTCGCCGTCGGGACGCTGGCGCTCCTCGCCGCGCCGACGCTGCGCGCGCAGGGCGCGCTGCCGGTGCCGGTGCCGGTGCGCGTGACGGGGGTGGTGCGCGATGCCGCCACCGCGCGCGCGATCGCCGACGCCGAGGTGCTGGTGATCACCGGTGACACGCTGCGGCTGCGCAGCGATGCGCGGGGGACGTGGAGCGCACGCGTCCCGGCGACGGGCGAGTTGCGCGTCGTGGCGCGCCGGCTCGGCTACGCACCGGCCACGCGGCGCTGGTCGACCGACGCGGCGGCGCGCGCGACGCTCGTCCTCTCGCTCGACGCGGTGCCGCAGTCGCTCGACCAGACGGTGGTCACCGCGGCGCGTCGTCCGCAGCGCCTCGCCGACGCGGTGACGACGATCGAGGTCGTGACGCGCGCCGAGATCGAACGGACGGGCGCCGCCGACCTCGCGAACGTGCTCCTCGAGCAGACGGGGATCCAGCTGCAGGGCGGGCATCCGTCGGGCGCGGGCGTCATGCTCCAGGGGCTCTCGAGCGAGCGCGTGCTCGTGCTCCTCGACGGCCAGCCGGTGACGGGGCGCATCGGCGGGACGCTCGACCTGGCGCGAATCCCCACCGCGATGGTCGAGCGCGTGGAGGTGGTGAAGGGACCGCAGTCGACGCTCTACGGCACCGATGCGATGGGCGGCGTGATCAACATCATCACGCGCACGCCGGCGCGCGGCACGAGCGCGCTCACGCTCGGCACGACGCTCGGGTCGCAGGACCGGCGCGACGGGACGCTCTCGCTGGCGCTCGGGCGCGGGGCGTACGGCTCGCAGCTCGACGTGCAGCGGCGCCACGTCTTCATGACGCCGGGGCGTGCGAGCGGCGATGGTGCGCTGAGCGATCGCACCGACGGCGCGCTCAAGCTCCGCTGGCGCCCCGACTCGTCGCGCAGCCTCGAGGCGAACGTGCTCGCGCTCGACGAGCGCCAGCGGTGGCGCACGGGCACCTTCTTCGGCTTCGCCGACAACCGGCAGCTCAATGCCCGCGTGAGCGGCGCCTGGGTGCGCGGCCGGCATCGCGTCGCGCCCACGGTGTCGCTCTCCGACTTCGAGAACGTGGCGCGCACCAGCACGCTCGCGCTCCCGATCGCCGGCGACACGGGGCGGCGGCAGCACCAGCGCACCGCGCAGGCCGAGCTCCTCTACGATGCGCGCCTGGGCGCGCGTGGCACGCACGTGCTCACGCTCGGCACGCAGCTCCGTCGCGACGCGATCGAAGGAGAGCGCGTGACGGGCGGGGCGCGATCGCTGCTGCTGGTGGAGCCGTTCACGCAGCTCGAGTGGGCGCCCACGTCGCGCCTGGCGGTCGTGCCCGGCGCGCGGCTGTCGCACAGCGCGCAGTGGGGCTCGCGGCTCACGCCGCGCCTCGCGGCGCGGTGGCGCGCGAGCGAGCGGCTCACGCTCCGGGCGTCGGCGGGCGAGGGGTTCCGCGTCCCCGACTTCAAGGAGCTGTACATGTTCTTCACCAACACCAATGCCGGCTACGCGGTGATCGGCGACAGCGCGCTCCGTCCCGAATCGTCGCGCAACGCGAGCCTCGGCGCGGAGTGGACGTGGGCGGCCGGCTTCGTGCGCGCGCAGCTCTTCCACAATCGCTATCGCGGCTTCATCGAGACGCGGCCGGTCACGCAGCCGGGCGAGGCGCCGGTCTTCCGCTACGCCAACGTCGACGACGGGATGACGCAGGGCGTGGACATGGAGACCGGACTCCTGGTGGGCGGCTGGCGCGTGGATGCCGGCTACGGCGCGCTGCGCACGCGCGACCGGACGACCGGGCTCCCGCTCCTCGGCCGACCGGCGCACAGCGGACGTGTCGCGCTCGCGCGCACGCTCCCGTTCGGGGTGCGCACGAGCGTGACGACCGTCGCCACCGGGCGCACGCCGATGGAGCGCGACTCCACCGGGCGCGTCTCGAGCTGGCGCGACGCGTTCGTGCGCATCGATGCCCGCCTCGCGCGGCGCTTCACGACGGGGATGGAGCTCGTCGTCGGCGCCGACAACCTGCTGAACGCACTCCCCGCGGCGTGGGCCGGCTTCACGGGGCGCCACGTGTACACGGCGCTCTCGTGGAACGTCGGGCAGTCGACGCCGCGATGAGCGCCACCGTCCCGCCGAACGCTGCACCGCGTCGTATCGGCATGCCGTCCCCACCGTCCCACCGTCCGCTTCCCATGCACTCCCCTGCTTCGCGCGCGCGACGCCTCCGCGCTTCCGTCCTCTCGTTCCTCCTCGCCATCGCCGCACCGCTCGCCGCGCAGTCGGTCGGGACGATCGTCGTCGCGCACGGCGGGGACTCGACGTGGAACGCGCACGTGCTCGACGTGGCGCGCGACGCGCGCACCGGCGGCCCGGTGCAGGTGAGCTTCCTGATGGGACGTGCGGCGGCCACGACACGCTTCCAGGATGCGGTGGCCGCGCTCGAGCGTCGCGGGGTGTCGCGCATCGTCGTGGTGCCGCTGCTCGTCTCGAGCTCGAGCGGGCACTACGACCAGATCCGCTGGCTCGCGGGCGACAGCGTGACCCTCGACCCGGTCATGCACCACCACCTGCACATGAGCGGGATCGAGCGTCCCGCGACGCGGCTCCCGCTGCTCCTGGCGCCGGCGATCGACGACGCGCCCGAACTCGCGCAGGTGCTGGCCGACCGCGCGCTGGCGGCCGAGCCGTCGCCGCACGGGAAGGCGCTGATGATCGTCGGCCACGGGCCGGAGAGCGCGGAAGCGTACGCGGCATGGATGGAGAAGCTGCGCCCGGTGGCCGACACGGTGCGCGCGCGCACGGGGTTCCGCGACGTGAAGGTCGACCTGGTGCGGGACGACGCGCCCGCGCCGGTGCGCGCCGAGGCGGTGCGCCGGATCCGCGAACTGATCGAGCTGCAGGCGATGGCGAC
Source organism: Gemmatimonadaceae bacterium (assembly GCA_025453855.1). Lineage (GTDB taxonomy): Bacteria > Gemmatimonadota > Gemmatimonadetes > Gemmatimonadales > Gemmatimonadaceae > JALOPO01. The sequence continues at coordinate 387 of JALOPO010000135.1, read as the reverse complement.
GCAGCAGCCGGTGGTGGTCGTGCCGGTGCTCGTGAGCAAGGGGGCGGTGAGCCGCGACAAGGTGCCGCGCGACATCGCCGGAACGCCGTCGCGCTACGCCGGCGAGCCGCTGCTCCCGCACGCGGCGATGGCGCGCCTGATCGAGCGGCGCGTCCGTGAGGCATCGACGGCGCCGGTGGGCGCGGCGACGACGCCAGTGCGTCCGGCCGCGGCGGCGCACGCCGGCGGGCACACGCCCTGATCCTCCGTCCCGTCGCGGGCGAGAGTGGCGGCGCTCGCGTCGCGCCGTCGCCCGCGACGCTCACGCGGCGCCCCTCACGGCGCCCCCGTACCCGCACCGAGTCCACGCATGTCCCGTGACTGCCCGGACGGCCACCGCGGCCGCAC
>JALOPO010000134.1 GCA_025453855.1 Gemmatimonadaceae bacterium | reverse complement strand
CGACGGCGTGACCGACGGCTCGCCCGCGCCGCACGGTCGCACGCCCGACGCGGGGCTCCCGCCCATCGTCCCGCCTCGCGGCGGCGCGGTGGGCGACGGGGCAACCGACGCCGCGCTATCGCGCGTGATCGACGAGACGGTGCGGCGCTTCGCCGGCGCGCTGCGCGCGGCCGCGGTGCGCTTTCGCCTCTCGCCGGCCGAGCTCGACGAGGCGGAGCAGGAGGTGCGCATCCGGCTCTGGCACGCCTGTCGCGAGGCTGAGAATGTGGCGGCGCTCTCGGCGTCGTATCTGCAGCGCGTGGTGACCACGGCGGCGCTCGATCTCGTGCGCCGTCGCCGGCGCGGCGAGCGCTTCGACGCGATCGACGACGCGCCACTCGCCGATCCGGCCCCCGCCACCGATGCGGGAGTCGCGGTGCAGTCGCTCGAGACGCTGGTCGCGGCGGCGCTGGGCGAGCTGGTGCCCACGCGTCGCACGGTCGTGAAGCTCCACCTCGAGGGGTATCCCCGCGAGGAGATCGAGGCGCTGCTCGGCTGGTCCGAGGGGAAGACACGGAACCTGCTGTATCGCGGACTGGCCGACCTGCGGGCGGCACTCGTGCGGCGCGGCGTGCATTGGGAGACGGAATGAGCCATCCACGGGACGCGATGACGACGCCTGCGGGCGACCCGGGCCCGGTGCCCGCGGCCGTGCGGGCGGCGTATGCGCGCCTCGCGCGTCCGACGACCGCCACCGACGCGGTCGCGTTCGAGGCGTCGCTCGCGGCGGCCGCCGATCCCGAGGCGTCCGACGACGCGCGGGCCGAGTCGGTGGAGCGGCTGCTCGCCCTCGACGGCGGGCGCGAGGCGCTCGCCTACCTGGCGGCGGCGCGACGCGCCACGGCACCCGGTCCCGCGGGCGAGACGGTGCGCGACGCCGCTGACCCGTCCGCTCGTGCCGACGACGCAGCGCCGCTTCGGATCGAGCGGGGCGGCGCTCGCGCCGCGATGCTCGCCGGTACCCGGGCGCCGGTGCGTCGGGTCCCGCGCTGGGCGCTCGCCGCCGCGGGGGTGGCGATCGTCGCCGGTGTCACGCTCACGCGCCTCGGCCGCGACGGCGACATCGACGTCACGCGCGACGGCGGGTCGGCGCTCGCCACCGTGTCGCCGCGTGGCGAGCTCACCGGCGCGCCCACGCGACTCGTCTGGCGCGCGCGCCCCGGTCGCACGCGCTACACCGTCGAACTCCTGGGCGCCGACGACGCGCCGGTCTTCACGCAGGAGACCAACGACACGGCGGTCACGATCCCGGCCGGGCTCCTCTCGCGCGGTGCCTATCGCTGGTACGTGCGCGCCCGCGGCCTCGACGGGACCGACGTGCGCTCGCCGCTGCAGCGGTTCACGATCCGCTGAGTGCCGGCGCGGCTGCAGAGGCAGGCACGGCGGGCCGCGATGATGCGAAGGTTCGTCGTCAGCGCCCCGCGCGCGCCGCGCCGCGGTCGGGCGGGACGAAGCGCACCGACGGATCGCCGATCACGGTGAAGGCGGCCCAGGTGCGTGCGCTCGCGCCCGTGGTGCGCAGGTCGCGCTGCGCGGTGGCGAGCGCCTCGCCCACCGACCGGCCGCGCGCGAGCTGCGCGTAGAAGCGCGCCATGAGGTCGCGCGTCGCGCCGTCGCTCACCGCCCAGTGGCTGGCCACGACGGTGCGCACGCCGGTGGCGAGGAGCGGGGCGACGAGGCCGTCGACCGTGTCGCCGCGCGAGCCGTAGTCGCCGGTGGTGCGGCACCCGCTCAGCACCACCAGCGTGCGCCCGCGCGCCAGCGTCGCGAGCTCGCCCCCGCTCACGTAGCCGTCGCTGGTGGCATCGGGGCGCACGATGAGCCACGTGGCGCCGAGCGCCTCGTCGTTGGTGAGCGCGTGCGCGGCGGCGTGCAGCACCGTCCACGTGCCGGTCGCCTCGCGGCGGAGCGCCGTCTCGGTGGCGGAGGCGTCGACGAGCGCCAGCGACCCGGGCGCCCACGCCGTCGCGATGCGCGCCTCGTCGCCGGTGGCCGCCAACGGCGCGAGCGTCGTCCCGCGCTCGGCACCGAGCGCGCCCGGCGCCGCGTCGGGCTGCGTGGCATCGCCGGCGCCGATGGCGAGCACGCGCGGCATCACCTCCACCGGCTCGCGCAGCGCACGCATCGCCACCGTCACCGATGGGGCCGTGGCCACCTGCCAGCGATCGGCGACCACGCCGCGCCCGAGCGGGAGCGCCCCCCACGGCACGCGATGGAGCGCCCCCTGCGGCACGACGAGGAGCTGTCGCACGCCGGCCGGGATCGCCGCGAGCGCCGGGCCCAGGATCGCGCGCGCGAGCGCGGTGCCGGCACCGCGTCCCGCATCGCCCGCCTCGAGCAGGGCGTTCCAGCGCGCCACCAGGGCATCGAGGGTGTCGAGCGGTGCGAGGGCCAGCCCTCGCACGCCGCCGCGCGTGACCACGAGGAGCGTGGTCGGCGCGGCACCGCTCCCGCCGGCGTACACGAGCAGCGCGCGGTCGGCGGGGAGCGCCGCACGCACCGCCGGCAGGTCGCGCCAGGCGATGGTCGTGCCGCGCACCCGCCAGATGGCGGCGCTGTCGGCGCCCACGGTGAGCACGCGATCGACGAGCGACCGCGCGCGCGCGCGTTCGGCGAGCGCGAAGGCCGCATCGGCGAAGCCCGTGGTGGCCATCGCCGCGAGGAGCACGTCGCCCTCGTCGCCGCTCCCGCCCCAGCCGCTGCGCCGCGCCGCGAGCGTCGTCCGGAGTTCGCCGGTCGACAGGTCGTTGCGCACGCGATCCACGTCGTCGGCGGCGCCGACGAGGAGCTGCACCGCCGTCGTGCGGTCACCGCCGCGCCAGGTGGCGAGCGCCAGCGCCGCCTGCGCATCGGCGCGGAAGAGCCACTGGCGTTCGGAGTAGTCGCCGAGCGTCAGGCGATACCCCTCGCGCGCGGCGCGCCAGTCGCCACGCTGTGCGGCAAGGCGGGCCCGGGCGAGGCGGAGCGACTGCATCCAGGCGTAGCGCTCGCCGGCCGTCCGCAGCTCGAGCGTGTCGAGCAGGGCGGCCGCGCGCGTCAGGTCGCCGCGCCGCGTCGCCATGTCGGCGAGCCCGCTGATCGCGAGCGCCTCGCCCTGCCCGTCCGCATTGGCCGCGGCCACGGCGCGCGCCCGCCCGTACTCGGTGATCGCGCCGTCCACGTCGCCCAGCTCGGCGCGCGCCCGCGCGAGCTCGCGGCGCACGACCACGATCCCGCGCGGGTCGCCGGCCTGCTCGAGGAAGCGCGTGGCGCGCTGCAGCGCCTCCGTGGCCGCCGCACGCGCCCCGATGAGCGCATGCGCCCGCGCCACGTTGAACTGCACCCAGCCCTGCACCTGCGCGTTCTCGCTCCACACGGCGAGGCGCATCGCGAGCGGGAGGTAGGCGCGTGCGGCACCCAGGTACCCCGTGCTGATGTTGAGCGCCGCGCGGCGCTGGATGGCGACCGCGAGCATGTTCGAGTCGCGCGCCGCCAGGAACGCGGAGTCGGCGCTCCGGAAGGCCTGCCCCGCGCGATACGCGGGCCCGATCCGCTCGTAGACCGTGCCGAGCGCGAGCTGGCACCCGCCGTAGCCATGCACGTCGCCGGCGGCGAGGGCGAGCGGCGCGAGCGTGTCGAACGTCGCCTGCGCGCGGGCCGGGTCGTCGGCGGCGAGCCGCGTGCATCCGGTGCGCACGCGCAGCGCGGTGTCGACGGCGGGAACGAGTGCCGCGACCGTGTCGAGCAGCGCGAGCGGGGCGGGGAGCGCGCGTGCACGCCGCGTGGTGACATCGAGCAGCCGCGTCCACGCCTGCTCGTCGGGCGGGAGCGCGGCCAGATCGGCCATCGCCGCCGCCGCCGCGTCGCGGGCCCCGAGCAGATCGCCGCGCGCGGCCGCCGCGGCGCTCCGCTCGCGCGCCACGGCCGCCCGCCAGCGCGGATCGGCGGCCGCCAGCGGTGCGGCGCTGTCGAGCGCGGCGCGCGCGGCCTCGTGCCGGCTCTCCACGCGCGCCAGGGCGGCCAGCGCGAGGAGCGGGAGCGGCGACGCCGGCCGGGCGACGCGCTCGGCCTGCCAGGCCGTGCGGCGCGCCGCGATGTCGTTGCGCGCGAGCGCGCGGAGTGCGTCGCGCGTCACCGCCACCGGCCCCTCGGGGAGCGCCTCCACGGCCGGCGCCTGCGCCGCGGCCCAGGCGGGGGCGCAGGCGACGAGGAGGGTCAGCAGCGGGGCGATGGCGTGGCGCGGTGCGGGCATGCGGGGAGCGGTGTCTGCCGAATATGGCGACGAGACGCGCCGCCGTCCGTCACGCGGGCGCGGTCGGCGGGCGCCCCGCTCAGCGCAGGTCGCGCGCCCGCAGCGTCCGCGTCCAGCGCGCGGTGCCGTCCACGCCGCGCACCGTCATCGTGAGCACGCGGTCGCTCCGCGGCCCGGTCACGTCGAGCGTGGCGAAGTTGTGCTCGCGCACGTACGTCCCGTCCACGCGCCACGGATTCGCCTCGGTGGCCGTGGAGACACCGGCGGTGAGCGGCGAGACCGTGAGATCGTACAGCGGATAGAGGCGCGCGGGGCGCGGTGCCGCCGTGTCGCCCGGCGCGCGCGCGACCAGCACCGAGTCGCGCCGCATCTCCACCAGCTCCGTGTGATGGCGGTCGCCGCTCAGGAAGACGACGCCGCCGATGCGCTCGTCGGCGATGCGCTGCAGCAGCGCGGCGCGCTCCGCCGGATAGGTGCTCGCGTTCTCGAAGACCGCCAGCGGTGACAGCACCTGCCCGCCATTGGCGACCAGCTTGAACGCCGCGCGGCTGTTCTTCAGCGCGTCCACGAGCCACTCGCGCTGTGCCTCGCCCCAGTAGGTGCGATCGCCGGTGACGCGCCCGTTGGGCGAGCGGAACCAGCGATCGTCGAGCAGGAAGATCGCCACGTCGCCGAATTCGACCATGCGGTAGACGCCACCGGCGGCCGCGTCGTTGCGCGGCATCGGGAAGAAGAGGTCGAAGGCCTCCTTCGTCACCCCCTTGAGCCCGTACGAGCGATCGCTGTCGTTGGGGCCGTACTCGTGATCGTCCCACGTGGCGAGGTGCGCCGCCGCGCCGAGCAGCGGCTGCAGCTGCGGCTCGGCGCGCGTGTGGCTCCAGCGATGCAGGACGCCCGTGCGGCTCGTCCAGTCGGCCTCGCGCGTGTAGGTGTTGTCGCCGAGCCAGAGCATGAGGTCGGGCGACGTGGCGGCGACGGCGCGCATGATCGCCAGGTTGCTCCCGTACGGCGTGCCCGGGCGATCGAAGGCCGCCTCGGGGACGTAGTAGCACGACCCCAGCGCGATGCGCAGCACCGGCACGCTGTCGCGTCCGGGGCCGGTGATCGGCGGCGTGCGGAAGCGGAGCGGATAGGGGCGCGGCACGTCGCGCCCGTCGAGGCGCAGCGCGTAGTGGTAGGTGCGCCCCGGGAGCACGCTGTCGGCGAGGAGCGTGGCGACGTGCGCCGTCTCGCCGCCGGTGCGCTGCACGGCCGTCGTGTAGCGGCGCGCCGGTGCGGCGCTGTCCCAGTAGACGAACTGCGCGCGTGCGGGGCGCGTCGTCTGCACCCAGAGCCGCGCCTCGCGCATGTCGACCCACCCGACCATGGGGCCCGCATGCAGCGGCGCCTGTGCGGCGATGGCGAGC
>JALOPO010000133.1 GCA_025453855.1 Gemmatimonadaceae bacterium | reverse complement strand
GGGCTTGTGCATGCCGCGGTGCGGTACATCGGCGCCGCGGCCGCGTGCGCACGACGGTTCGACGGGCCGCAGGCATTGCCGCACGTGCGATCGTCGATGTCGGGTTGGCTCGCAGCCCGACATCACGAGATGCGCAGGACGTTCGAGGATCCCGCCAGTTGCAATCCCACCCGACGAACTCGACTGGCAGCGTCGGGCCGACGATCGCGTGGCGCACCGGGCGTGACCGCGCAGCACGCACGCGCACGCGCACGCGCGCCGCTCACCGCGCCATGCATCGCGATCGCGCCTCGGCACCGCGCGCCGCCATCCACTCGGCATAGGCGGCGGGCATGCAGCGCGCACAGGGGCGGTATCCCGCGGCGATCGCCGTCGCCTCGTCGGCGAAGAAGACGCGATGTCGCGCGTACGCCCCGCCCCGCGCGATCGCCGTCCGTGCACCGGCGCAGTCGAGGCGCCCGTAAATGCGGCTGCGTCGGTGGCCGCCGAGCGTCCCCGGTCGGTCGCTCGCGTGCTCGCGCCCGTCGCGCCCCACGAGTCGATAGCGCATGGCGCTCTCCCGTGTGCTCATGGCCCCGCGCCCGGCAGGCGAGATGGGCGCCGCCCGGCACCCGCCGCGGTCACGGCGGGGTATCGTGCAGGATCACCGGAGCTCTCCCGTCACGCCTCCCGAATCCACCATGTCCCAGGCCTTCCTCCGCGACGATGCCGAAGGCGAGAAGCCGCGCCGCTTCTACGACCTCCCGCCGCGCGACGATCCCGGCTTCGATCGCGCCGCCGCCCGCGCACTCCTCGAGGCCGCGCGCGTGAGCGAGACCGAGCTCGCCGAGCGCGCCACCGGGTGCTACTGGGGCGAGCCGCGGCTGCGCCCGCACGTCGAGGCGATCCGCGTCGAGGCCGAGCGCAACGGCGACGACCGGCTCGAGCAGCTGGCGCGGCGCTTCCTGCGCTGAGCGGCCGGGCGGGGAGCGGACGCGGCATGTCCGGTCCGCGGCCGGGTCGACGCAGGTGCTCGGCAACGCATCACGTCGCCGTCGTCCCGCGACGTCCCGGGTGCGATGCCAGCGCCGCCTCCTCCGCCCACCCCGCCAATGCCTCTCCTCGCTCCCGAGCTCGTCGCCCCGCTCAGCGACTGCAGCACGCGCGCCCGCGTGCGCGGCAACATCGCCGGTGCCTCCATCGAGATTCTCGTCGATGGCACGCAGACCTCCGCCACGACGGCGACGAGCATCGACGGGACCTATCCGATCGGCGCGGCGGTGGCGGCAGGTGCCACCGTCACCGCGCGCCAGCGCTTCAACGGCGAAGTCAGCCCGGTCGGCATGGGCGTGATCGTGCAGAAGGCGCCCGCGCAGCCGGCCGCGCTCACGCTGCTGTCCACGCCGCGGCACTGCGGCCGCGCCATCCGGCTTCAGGGCGCCGTGCCCGGTGCCACCGTCGAGGCGCGCATCGGCGCGGCGCTCGTCGGCAGCGACATCGCGCACACCGGGATCGCCGGCTTCACCTACGACCCGCCGCTGACCGGCGACGCCGTGCTCGCGATCCGGCAGTCGACCTGCACTGGCGCCACCGTCAACCAGCAGTCACCGAAGGGGCTCCCGCTCCCCGCGACACTCGCACGCCCGGTGATCCGGACGCCACTCATCGAGTGCCAGACGACGATCACCATCGACGGCGTCATCGATGGCGCGTTCGTGGAGCTGTTCCGGAACGGCGCGCTGGAGAAGACCTACACCTTCGCCGAACGCCGCGAATGGCGACGGATCGCCTCCCTGAAGGCGGGAGATGTCATCGAGGTGCGGCAAGGCTTCAAGTGCAAGAAGGATTCCCCGGCACTCGAGGTCGCGTCGACGCGTCGGAGCGCCACCGTGCAGACGACGGCTGCCCTGGGCGCACCGCTCTTCACCACGCTGCTCTGCCCGGGCTCCCCCTTCGTCGGCCTCGCCGGGCTGATCCCGGGGGCGCGTGTCGTGCTGAGCGTGGATGACAAGGTGATCGGCGAGACCGATGCCGCCGACTCGAGCGTGCTCCTGCAGGTGCCGGCGCTCCCGTCCAGCGGTAGGGTGCGCGCGTGGATGCGCCTCTGCCGCAAGGATGGCCCTGCGGCCAGCGCCGACATCACGGGAGGTACCGGCGCGCCTGACGGCATCACCGTCGCCGCGCTCCACCAGTGCGCCTCGCACGTCTACCTCACCCAGGAGTTCACCGGTCAGCCGAAGAGCTGCGTGGTCTACGTGACCAACGCGGCAGGCCAGCACATCAGCAGCGTGCACACGCTGTCGCTCGCGCGACTCGTCCCGGTGAGCCCGAGTCTCGTGGCCGGCGACATGATCACGGTCCACGCGCTCGCCTGCGGCGGGAGCTGGAAGACCTACGGCCCCTTCCCGGTCACGAGCACGCCCACGCCGCTCGCGCCACCCGAAGTCCCCAACCAGCTGTACGCGGAGCAGAAATACGTCTTCGTGGTCTCGCCGTACGTCGGGGCGCGCATCGACCTCTTCGTGAACGGCGCCTGGCGCGGGTGGGCCATATCCACCGGGACCCCGGGCTCGACCCCGGTCCACTTCGACGTCGCACTCAAGACGGGCGACATCGTGACGGCGACGCAGACCTTGTGCGGCAAGGTGTCCAAGGCGTCGACACGCAACACGGTGGTCAAGGCGCGCCCTCGTGCACCAGTGCTCGTGGAGCCGGCGGACGGCGCGACCGGGGTCGCCGTGCAGCCCACCTTTCGCTGGCAGGATCCCGGCGCGCAGCTCGAGAACAAGGCCGAGTCGTTCCGGCTGCGGGTCTGGCGGCCCAACGAGGACGGCTACGTGATCGACACGACCACGACGACAACGGAGTTCGTGTCGCCCACCGTGCTCGCGCACGAGACCATGTACTCATGGACCGTACGGGCGATCAACACGAGCGGCGAGACCGCCCCCAGCCCGTCGTTCGCCTCCTTCACCACGCGGGCTGCGGCACCGGCACCCACGGCGCTGCTGCGCTTCGTCCCGCCGATCAACTCGGCGCCCCCCGGCTTTCCGCGGACGCAACCATTCGAGATCCATGCACCGCTCGAGAACGCGGGGTCGGCCAGCTCGTCGGCCTACACGGTCTGGATGGCCATCTTCCTTCATGCGACCGGCGAGCTCGTCGCACAGCAGCAGGCGACGTTCGACCCCCTCGCCGCCGGATCCTCGATGGTGGTCTACTGGCCCGTGAACATCGGCGGCAGCGAGGACCTGCGAATCGAGGCGTACCTGCTCGTCGATGACGTGCAGGTGGACTACATGTTCCGGATCGTCTGAGCGCGGCCGGCCGGCGCGAACGACGGCGCCGGTCAACACGTTCTCCGAGGGACGCACCTGCGCGATCACGCCACGGGGCCGGCCGGCTCCGTGGCGCCGTCACCGTCCCTCCCGCCTCTCCATGGCCGCCTCCGGGCTCCTCGCCCTCCTCGACGACATCGCCGCGCTGCTCGACGACATCGCGCTCATGACGCGGGTCGCGACCAAGAAGACCGCCGGCGTGATCGGCGACGACCTCGCGCTCAACGCCGACCAGGTCACCGGGATGCGTGCCGACCGCGAGCTCCCGGTGGTCTGGGCGGTGGCGAAGGGGGCGCTGCTCAACAAGGTGATCCTCGTCCCGCTCGCGCTCCTCATCAGCGCCACGGTGCCGCGCGCGATCACGCCGCTCCTCATGATCGGCGGCCTCTTCCTCTGCTACGAGGGCTTCCACAAGGTCTGGGAGAAGCTCACCACGCCGAAGGCGCAGGCCGCGGCCGAGCGCGCCGCACGCCTCCAGGCGCTCGCCGACGGCACGGTCGACATGGTCGCGCACGAGAAGGAGAAGGTGAAGGGTGCGATCCGCACCGACTTCATCCTCTCGGCCGAGATCGTGGTGATCGCGCTCGGCACGATGACGGCGGCGCCCATCGGCCAGCAGGTGGCGGCGCTCGCGGCGGTGGGCATCGGCGTGACGGTGCTCGTCTACGGCCTCGTCGCGGTGCTCGTGAAGCTCGACGATCTCGGCCTCCGCCTCCACCGCGGCGAGCCGAGCGCCGTGCGACGTGGCCTCGGCACCGTGCTGCTGCGCGGCACGCCGCTCCTCATGAAGGGGCTCTCCATCGCCGGCACCGCCGCGATGTTCATGGTCGGCGGCGGGATCGTCGTGCACGGCGTCCCCGCCATCGATCAGGTCGTGCATGGCGCCGTGGCCGCCATCGCCGCCGACGGCACGCTCGGCTTCACGATCCTCAAGACGCTCGCCGATGCCCTCGTCGGCGTCCTTGCCGGCGGCATCATCAGCGGCGCACTGGGCCTCGTGCAGAAGCTGCGCGGCACGCCCGCCCCGCAGCCCGAGTCGGCGTAGTCCGAGTCGACGTAGTCCGCACGGCGCCCGCCGCGCGCTCCCCGACGTCTCCGCCCTCCGGTCGTCCCCGTTCCTCCGCTCTTCATGCAGTTCGAACTGCGGGGACAGCGGGGGAACGGAGAGAACCGGAGGACGGGGACGGCGGTGTCGGGCGGGTAGCTCTTCCGTTTCCTGTTGCTTCTCGCTCCTTGCGTTCGTTCTCTTCTTCCTTGCTCAGCGCAGCGTCGACGTGAAGTGGCGGGCGACGGCGTCGCTGGCCTGCGTCACCGGCGCGGGGCGGTCGTAGAAGTCGAGCTGGCTGACGCCGTCGAGCCACTGCTGCGACTTGGGTGCGGCGAGGGCGGCGTAGAACTGCTTCGCGCCCTGCGGGATGGCGGCGGCGTCGCTATGGACCATGAAGAAGGGCTTCGTGAGCGACGCGGCGGGCATGGCGTCGAAGGTCAGCCACGCGGGCCAGAAGGCGGGATCGGCCTCGTTGCGCCAGGCGGGGATCATGCCGCGATCGGCCTCGGTGTAGTACGGCACGCCGAACATGATCGCGCGCTTGTCGGTGAGGCTCGCCGCCGGGACGAACGTCTGCGTCCCGCTCGCGGCGTACGCCGTCTCGGCTGCGCGACCGGCAGCCATCAGCCCGTCCACGCCGGCCTTGCCGCCGTAGACCGCCTCCACGATCGCGCCGTCCTGCAGCCAGGGCGCGACCAGCGCCACCGAACGGATCGCGCTGCTGCGCGTCGCCGCGGTCACCATGTAGCCCGCGCTGGCGCAGATGCCGAGGCCGCCCACGCGTGCCGGGTCGATCTCGGGGCGCGTGGCGAGGAAGGCCGCCGCGGCCATGATGTCCTCGATCTTCTGCGACGGGTTCTCGCGCTGCCGCACCGCGCCGCCGCTCTCGCCCCAGCCGCGGAAGTCGAAGACGAGCGCCGCCATCCCGCGCTGCGCGAGCTGCGTGGCGTAGGTCGTCGCCATCTGCTCCTTGACCGTCATCCAGGCACCGGTCACGACCACGCCGGGCAACCGCGTGCCGGCGGGCGCGTCGGCCGGCAGGAGGAGCCGCCCCACGAGCGTCTCGCCCCCGCTGCTGAAGGTCACAGGCACGATGCGCGGCGCGCGCTGGGCATCGAGGACATCGGCGCTGAGCGACATGGCGACGACGGCGCTGAGAGTGGAGATGGTCGAGGCGCGCAGCGCGCGCGGCAGGCGGATCGGCATGGCGATGGACTCCGGTGATCGGGAACGACGTGCCGCAGGAAGCACGCGAGCACGATCGCCCCGCCCCGCCCGCCCGTCTTGCACGATCCCCGCACCCCCTCTGGTACGATCCTGCGCCCCGGGGACC
>JALOPO010000132.1 GCA_025453855.1 Gemmatimonadaceae bacterium | reverse complement strand
CTCCGCCAGCGCACCGGCGCACCGGTCACGGGGCGGTCGCCGGCGCCGAGCGCGCGGACCGCCAGCTGCGTCGTCTCGAACGGCTGCAGCGTGACGGTGCCGGGATCGACGGCGAGTCGCACGACGCTCGCGCTCCCCGCGGGATCGACTGCCTCGCTGCAGCCGGTGAGCGTCGCGAGGAAGAGGACGGTGATCGGGAATCGGCGCATCGGTCGGGCGGCGGCGTGACAGGTGTGCGGCGGGGCATGCTCGCCGCGGCACTCCCCCGCACGCGACACGGCCGCCCATCCGGCTCCGCAGCCAGACGAGCGGCCGCGCCGCCCTGTCACCGCACGACCGGTGCCGGCGGTCAGCCGGGCCCGATCATCAGCTCCGGGCGCACGATCGCATCGAAGTCGTCGGCCGGGATCCCGTCGCGGATCGCCTCCTCCCGCAGCGTGGTGCCATTCTTGTGGGCGGTCTTGGCGATCCTCGCCGCACGGTCGTAGCCGTACTTCTCCTTGAGCGGCGTGACGAGCATGAGCGAGTTGGCGAGGCCGCGCGCGATGTTGTCGAGGCGCGGCTCGATCCCCACCACGCAGTTGTCGGTGAAGCTCACCGCGGCATCGGCCAGGAGCTGCACCGACTGCAGGAAGTTGTAGGCCATCATCGGGTTGTAGACGTTCAGCTCGAAGTGGCCCTGCGACCCGGCGAAGGCGATCGCCGCGTTGTTGCCGAGGATGTGCGCCGCGACCTGCGTGATCGCCTCGCTCTGCGTGGGATTCACCTTGCCCGGCATGATCGAGCTCCCCGGCTCGTTCTCCGGGAGCGCGAGCTCGCCCAGGCCGGCACGCGGGCCCGAGCCGAGGAAGCGGATGTCGTTGGCGATCTTGAAGCACGACATCGCGACCGTGGTGATCGCGCCGTGCGTGAAGACCATCGCGTCGTGCGCAGCCAGCGCCTCGAACTTGTTCGGCGCGCTCGTGAACGGGAGCCCCGTCAGCGTCGCGATCTCCGTCGCCACGGCCTCGGCGAAGCCCACCGGCGAGGCGAGCCCGGTGCCGACGGCGGTGCCGCCCTGCGCGAGCTCCATGAGCATCGGGAGCGAGAGCTCGAGCCGCGCGATCCCGTTGGCGATCTGCTGCGCGTAGCCCGAGAACTCCTGGCCGAGCGTGACCGGCGTGGCGTCCTGCGTGTGGGTGCGCCCGATCTTGATGATCTCGGCCCACGCCCGTGCCTTCGCGTCCAGCGCGGCGTGGAGGTGGCGGAGCGCGGGAATGAGCTTCACGACCACCTGCTCCGCGCAGGCGATGTGCATCGCCGTCGGGAAGGTGTCGTTGGAGCTCTGGCTCATGTTCACGTGGTCATTGGGGTGCACGGGCGTCTTGGAGCCCATCACCCCGCCGAGCATCTCGATGGCGCGGTTCGAGATCACCTCGTTGGCGTTCATGTTCGACTGCGTCCCCGAGCCGGTCTGCCAGACGACGAGCGGGAAGTGGTCATCGAGCTTGCCGTCGATCACCTCCTGCGCCGCCCGCACGATCACGTCGCCGAGCGCCGGATCGAGCTTGCCGAGCTTCATGTTCGTGATCGCCGCGGCCTGCTTGACGATGCCGAGCGCGCGGACGATGGACGCCGGCTGCTTCTCCCAGCCGATCCTGAAGTTGCCGAGGGAGCGCTGCGCCTGCGCGCCCCAGTAGCGGTCGGCGGCGACCTCGATGGGGCCGAAGGTGTCGGTTTCGGTGCGGGTGGTCATGCGTCGGATCGGGGAGACGTGGCGTCGGGGACGGCCGGGAACGGCGCCGCAAATCTAGTGCGGCGCCCCACCGCTCCCCGTCCCGCGCGCGTGCTCGCGCCGTCCCACGCCCCCCGCGCGCCTACGGCGTGAGGCGGTGCATCATGCGCGGGAACGGGATCACCTCGCGCACGTGCGGGATGCCGCCGATCCATGCGATGGTCCGCTCGAGGCCGATGCCGAAGCCCGAATGCACGAAGGTGCCGTACTTCCGCAGGTCGAGGTACCAGCCGTACGCCGCCTCGGGGAGCCCTTCCTCGCGGATGCGATGGAGGAGCTTGTCGTGGTCGTCCTCGCGTTGCGAGCCGCCGATGATCTCGCCGTAGCCCTCGGGGGCGAGGCAATCGGCGCAGAGCACGGTGCGCGGGTCGGCCGGGTTCTCCTTCATGTAGAAGGCCTTCGCCTCCTTCGGGTAGTTGCAGACGAAGATCGGCGTCGCGTAGTCGGCGACGAGCAGCGCCTCGTCCTCGGCCCCGAGGTCGTCGCCCCACGTGATCGACGAGCCCTTGCCCTGCAGCGTCGTCACCGCGTCGCCGTAGTCGATGCGCGGGAACGGCCCCTTCACCGCCTCGAGCTTCGAGACGTCGCGCTCGAGGATCGCGAGCTCCGGGCGGCGCCGCTCGAGCGCGCGCTCGACGAGGAACAGCAGCAGCTCCTCCTGCAGCTGCATGTTGTCGCCCTGGTCGTAGAACGCCATCTCCGGCTCGATCATCCAGAACTCGGTGAGATGGCGCCGCGTCTTGCTCTTCTCGGCGCGGAAGGTCGGGCCGAAGGTGTAGATGCGGCCGAGCGCGGCGGCGAGCGCCTCGCCATAGAGTTGCCCAGTCTGCGCGAGGAACGCCGTCCCCTCGTCGAAGTACTCGGTGCCGAAGAGCCCCGCGCGCTCGCCGATGGCGGCGGTGAGGATCGGCGTGTCGGCACGCACGAAGTCGCGCGCGTAGAAGAAGTCGTGGATCGCCTGCTCGAGCTCATGGCGCAGCCGCATGATCGCCACCTGCCGCTGGCTGCGCAGCCAGAGATGCCGGTGGTCGAGCAGGAAGTCGACGCCGTGCTCCTTGGGCTGGATCGGGTAGTCCGCGCCGCTGGCGCCGAGGAGCGCGAGCGCGGTGACACCGAGCTCCGCGCCGCCCGGCGCGCGCGGCTCGAGGCGCACCTCGCCGGTGACCGCCACGCACGCTTCCTGCGTGAGCGCCGTGAAGAGGTCCCACGTCTCGGGCGGGAGCTGGTTCCGGACGAAGACGCACTGCAGCACCCCCGTCCCGTCGCGCAGCACGAGGAAGCCGACCTTGCCCTGTGTCCGCACGTGCTGCACCCAGCCTCGCACGGTCACCTGCTGGCCGGCGGCCGCCGGCAGCGCGGCGATGCGCTCGATCCGTCCCGTCATTGTCTGCAACGGCTCCGCTCGTAAGTTTGCGGCAACGTACCGATGGCCGGAACGCGCGTCAACGCGTTGCGGCGCCTAGGCTTTCGCCGTCGACGCCCTCGCTGCCCCCGCCGTGCCGACCCCCTCGCCCGTCGCTCCCCTGCGCGTGCCCACCCGCTCCGGACGCGGGCTGCCGCTCCGCGTGCGGCTGGTGCTCAGCCTCGGTGCGCTCGGGCTGATCCTCACCACGCCGCTGATCGTCGCCCGCGCCTCGCTCACGCGCCTCTACGCCGACATCGAGGCGTTGCAGGCGCGCGACTTCCGCGCCTCGCTCGTCCTCGGCCAGCTGCGCGCGATCTCCGATGTGGTCAAGCGCGGCGACGACCAGGTGGTCGGCCTCCACGACAGCACCGGCGTCCCCGGGATGATCGACGGGGCGCGCCAGCTGCGGCAGCTCGCCGACTCGCTGCGCACGCTCTGCGGCAACGAGTGCGCGATCGGCATCGACACCGCCACCGCCGAGGTGGAGCGCTACGTCCGGCTCAGCGTCTCGGCGCTCGACGCCCGCGACTTCGAGCGCGTCGACGCGATCTCGCCGACGCTCATCCGCCCGTCGCTGCAGCGCCTCATCGGCGCCGTCGGCGACGCCGAGGTCACGCTCCGTTCGCAGACCAGCGACCGCGTGCGCCGTGCCCGCGACGAGGTCGTGCTGGCCCGCAACACGCTCGTCACCGGCCTCGCGGTGGCGGTGCTCTTCGCGGCCATCGTCGGCTGGTGGATCGTGCGCAGCATCGCCCGCCCCGTCGACGATCTCGACGCCGGGATGCAGCGCATCGCCGCCGGCCACTTCGATCACGAGCTCACGGTGGCGAGCCGCCGCAACGACGAGTTCGGGCGGCTGGCCGAGAGCTACGCGCTGATGGCGGTGCGACTGGGGGAGCTGGACCAGCTGAAGGCGGAGTTCGTGAGCATGGCGAGCCACGAGCTCAAGACGCCGCTGAACGTGATCCAGGGCTACCTGACGCTCCTCGACGAGGGGGTCTACGGCCCGCTCTCGGAGCGCCAGCGCGAGGCGGTGCACACCATCGAGCGGCAGAGCCACGCGCTGAACCGGCTCGTGCGCCAGCTCCTCGACGTGAGCCGCTACGACGCCGGCGGCGCCGCGCTCGCGATCTCGCCGGTGGACGTGCGCGACTTCTTCGGCGAGGTGCAGACCGCCTTCGTGGTGCTCGCCGACCAGCGCGGGCTGCGCTTCGACGTGACCGTCGCCCGCGACGTGCCGGGCGAGACCTGGTGGGATCGCCAGCGGATGATGGAGGCGGTGGGCAACCTCGTCACCAACGCCTGCAAGTTCACGCCGCGCGGTGGCGTGGTGGCGGTGCACGTCGCCGCGGAGGCGGGCGCCGTGCGCATCGAGGTGCGCGACACCGGCGTCGGCATCCCCGCCAGCGAGCTCCCGCACGTCTTCCGCAAGTTCTTCCAGGCCGGCAACCAGGAGGGCGCCGCGCACGCCGGCACGGGGCTCGGCCTGGCCATCGTGCGCGGGATCGTCGAGGCGCACGGCGGATCGGTGCACGTCACCAGCGACGTGGGCGTGGGGAGCACCTTCACGATCCGCGTGCCGGCGCGCGCCACCGTCGAGCGTCGCCTCGCGGCCGCCGCCCCGAGCGTGGCAGGCGTCAGCGCCACTACCTTGTCCACCGCATGAACGTCCGCACGCCGCTCCGTCTCGTCGTCGTCGCCTGCGCGCTCGCGGCCTGCCGCCGGCAGGCCCCGTCGCCGACCGTCACCGTCCCCAATCCGGTCGTCGCGCCGCCGCCCACGGCGGCACAGCGCTGGGCCGCGACGTGGGCGCAGGTCGAGTCGCTCGTCTCCGAGGGGCGCTACGGCGGCGCGGACAGTGTGCTCGTCGCGTACCTGCGCAGCGTCCCGCCCGGCGACGGCGCGCGCGCGCAGCTCTGGCGCGTGCTCCTGCGACTCGAGCCCCGCACCACCGGCGGCGATCCGGGCCCCGCGATCGCGATGCTCGACTCGCTCCTCGCCGACAGCACGCTGCGCACCGGGCGCGCCGAGGGGCTCGTGATGCGTCGCGGGCTCGCCGCGGGCGATTCGCTGCGCCGCGTCGAGGTGCGGCGCCGCACCGCCGCCACGCAGCAGGCCAGCGATCGCGCCGATGAACTCAGGATCGTGCGCGACTCGCTCCAGAAGTTGGCCAGCGAGATCGATCGGCTCAAGAAGCGGCTCCGCTCGCCCTGACCGATGAGCGCGCACGCGCGCGCCTCACCCGACGCGGAAGAGCTCCAGCGCGCGCGCGTAGCGCGTCCCCAGCAGCGTGCGCAGCGTCGCATGCTCGGGGCGCGCCAGCTCGGGATCGGCGTCGACGAGGCGCTGCGCCACCGCCTGCGCGACCGGGATCAGCGCCTCGTCGCGCAGCGGATCGGCGACGCGGAAGCCGGCCTCGCCGTGCTGCCGCTCCCCGAACAGGTCGCCCATCCCGCGCATCGCCATGTCGGCACGCGCGATCTCGAAGCCGTCCTCGGTCCCGGTGAAGATGTCGAGGCG
>JALOPO010000131.1 GCA_025453855.1 Gemmatimonadaceae bacterium | reverse complement strand
ACGCGGAACATCCCGCCGAAGCCGCCGAACGCGCCGCGTGCGCCCGCCGTGAGCGTGCTCTCGACGTGCGCGCGGATGCGCGACTTGGCGTCGTCGGCCTTCTCGAGGTCGACGCCCGCGGCGCGATAGTCGATCGACGGACCCGTCACTGCGGGAGCGGCGCGTCGAACGCCACGAGGCGATGGAACTCGCGCACGCGCTGCTCGATCTCCGGGCGCGCGAGCGCGATCGTGCGCTCGTTGCTGAACTGCTCGACCGCGAAGGAGCCCATGGCCGATCCGTACACGACCGCGCGGCGGAGGTTCTCCTCGCTCAGGTCGCCGGTGGCCGCAAGCCAGCCGATGAAGCCGCCGGCAAACGAGTCGCCCGCGCCGGTGGGATCGAAGATGTCCTCGAGCGGGAAGGCGGGGGCGAAGAAGATCGTGTCGCCGCTGAAGAGGAAGGCGCCATGCTCCCCCTTCTTGATCACGACGTGCTTCGGCCCGCGCGCCATGATCCACTTCGCCGCCTTCACGAGGTTGCTCTGCTCGGTGAGCTGTCGCGCCTCGGCGTCGTTGAGCGTGATCAGGTCCACGTGGCCGAGGAGCTCGACGAGGTCGGGGCGCCGCGACTCGATCCAGAAGTTCATCGTGTCCATCGCCACCAGCGTCGGCTTCTCGACCTGGTTCAGCACGTCGAGCTGCAGCCGCGGGTCGATGTTGGCGAGGAAGACGAACGGGGTGCGGCGGAACGCCTCGGGGATCTGCGGCCGGAAGCGCGAGAAGACGCCGAGGCGCGTCTCGAGCGTCTCGGCCGAGTTCAGGTCGTGGCGGTAGCGCGCGCGCCAGCGGAAGCTCTCGCCCTCGGCCGTCTCGAGCCCGGCGAGGTCGACGCCACGCGCCTTGAGCGGCTCGAGCTTGTGCATGGGATAGTCGCTGCCGACCACGCCCACGAGCTGCACCGGCCCGAAGTGGCAGGCGCTGGACGCGAACATGGTGGCCGAACCGCCGAGCACCTCGTCGGCCTTGCCGAAGGGCGTTTCGACCGAGTCGAGCGCGACGGAACCGACGACGAGGACGGACATGCGGGGAATCGGGAGGCGGAAGCGGGAGGGCGCGCGACGATGCGGGAACGTCGTCGTGCGGGACGGCTACATGCGCTCGGGCGCCGACAGGCCGAGCACCGCGAGGCCGTTGGCGAGGGTCGTGCGTGCGGCGCGCGCGAGCACGAGGCGCGCGCGCAGGATCGGCTCGGGCTCGCCGAGCACGTGATGCTTGTGGTACCAGCCGTGCACGAGGCCGGCCGTGTCGTGCAGCCAGGTGGCGACGCGATGCGGCTCGAGCGCCGCGGCGGCACCGGCGAGCATCGCCGGGAAGTCGGCGAGCGCCTTCACCAGCTCGCGCTCGGCCGGCTCGACGAGCACGCCGAGGTCGACGCCGTCGCCGGTGACCGTCGCCGGGTCGACGTCGCCCACGCGGAAGATCCCGCACAGGCGCGCGTGCGCCATCTGGATGTAGTAGACGGGATTCTCGTCGCTCTGCTTGCGCGCGAGGTCGACGTCGAAGACGAGCTGCGAGTCGCCCTTGCGCATCACGAAGAAGTAGCGCACCGCGTCGCGCCCGACCTCCTCGATCAGGTCGCGCACCGTGACGTACGAACCGGCGCGCTTGGAGATCTTCACCTCCTCGCCGCCGCGCATCACGGTCACCATCTGGTGCAGCACGTACTCCGGGTAGCCCTCGGGGATGCCGATCCCGAGCGCCTGCAGCCCGGCGCGCACGCGCGTCACCGTGCTGTGGTGGTCGGAGCCCTGCACGTTGATGGCGCGCCCGAAGCCGCGCTCCCACTTGGTCACGTGATACGCCACGTCGGGGACGAAGTACGTGTACTCGCCCCCCTTCTCCGCGCTGCGCTTCATCACGCGGTCCTGGTCGTCGCCCCACGTGGTGGTGCGGAGCCAGAGCGCGCCGTCCTTCTCGTAGGTGTGCCCGCTCGCGCGCAGCGCGTCGACGGTGCGCGCCACGCGCCCGTCGCCGTACAGCGAGCTCTCCAGGTAGTACGTGTCGAACGTCACCCCGAAGGCGCGCAGGTCGAGATCCTGCTCGGCGCGCAGCGCGGCCACCGCGTGGCGACGGATGGCGTCGAGGTCGTCGGCCGCGGCGTCGTGCGGATGCTGCGCGCGATACGTGGCCGCGATCTCGCGGATGTACTCGCCGTGGTAGCCGTTCACCGGGAACGGGAACGCGTCGTCGCCACCCTGCTCCTTCGCGCGCGCCTGCACGCTGAGCGCGAGGTTGGCGATCTGCCCGCCGCCGTCGTTGTAGTAGAACTCGCGACTGGTGCGCCACCCGCTCCACTCGAGGAGCGTGCTGATGGCGTCGCCGAGCGCGGCCTGCCGCCCGTGCCCGACGTGCAGCGGGCCGGTGGGATTGGCGCTCACGAACTCCACCACCACCGGGCGATCGGCGCCGCTGTCGTGGCGGCCGTAGCGCTCGCCCTGCGCGACGATCGACGGCAGGACGCGCGCGAGCGCGCCCGCGTCGACGCGGACGTTGATGAAGCCGGGGCCGGCGATCTCGGCGCCCGATGCGCCGATGGCGGCGAAGTCGATCGCGGCGATGAGCGCCTCGGCCGCCTCGCGCGGCTTGCGGCCGAGGGGCCGGGCGAGGACCATGGCGGCGTTGGTCGCCCACTCGCCGAAGGCGGGGTCGCTCGGGCGCGTGACGACGGCGTTGAAGCCATCGGGGGCGCCGAGCGTGCGGGCGGCGCGGTTGATCTCGTCCTTGCTGTCGCCCGACTTGGCCTCGCCGCCCTTGGCGTCCCCGCCCTTGCCCTCGCCGCCCGCAGCTTTCGCGTCACCCTGCGTGCGGTGCGCGTTGCGCCCGTAGTCGGTCAGGTAGAAGCCCGAGCCCTTGAAGACGAGCCCCGCACCACCCGAGATGATGCGCGTGGCGACGCCCTCGCCCTTCGGGTTCGGGATCTCGTCCGGCACCTCGGAGATCTTGAAGATGCGCTCGATGATCGTGCCGTCGGGGCAGCGGAACTCGTAAGTCGGCATGGTCAAAGCACTTGGGTAACGGGGCCAGCCGTCCAAGCTAGCGCCAGCCGGGCACGGATTCAACGAGGCACGCGGCAGTGGCGCGCCGAGCCGGGTCCGGTCGGTGGTGCGCGCTCCTCGTGCACGTGGAACCAAACGCACGTTCGCCGTCCCATCTCCCACGTACTGCCTCGTTCGGCCCGGTCAACGCCCCGCTGGCCACCGCACGACCGACGTCCGCCCCACTGCATCCGCCGGCGCGTGCTCACGGCCGCGCCGAATCGCTGCACCGCGCCGCCCCCGTGCGATGGTAGACGACGCAGCGCCCCTGCCGAGTGGAGAACAGCAGGGCCCGCGGCAGCTGCTCATTCGCCTCGAGGCGCGCCGTGACGAGAGCCACCTGCTGATCCTGCGGCAGGCGCTCGAGCATGCTCACCTCGGTCCTGAACCGATCGAGGAGGGGGCCGACGCCCGAGAGGTCGATCGCAGCCGCGTACACCGCACTATCCGGGTCTGCATGGCTCGGTGCGGCATCATGCACGAGGCGACCGCGCGCGGCGACGCACGCCTGCGGCCTTCCGCGCAACAGCAGGTCGTCTGCGCACGCACCGTCACCGGCCGTAAGCGACAGCTCGTACGCGTGTGGCGTGATGTCCGGACGCCAGCCGGGCGGGCCGAGTGGATGCGGTCGGCCTTCGGTCACCGCAGCCTCGCGTCGCGGTCGCATGACGGAGTCCGAGTCGTCGAGCGCCTCGGCGAGTCCGGCAACGCGCGGGACGCCATCCCTGCCACGGGCCACGCCCGCGTGGAGCGCCAGCGTGAACTGCAAACCCTCCGGCGTGGTCATGGTCGCCGTCCATCGCCCCTCAAGGACGGAGCGCAGCGCCATGCGCGCGTGGTCCTCGAGGAGCCGCCGAGCGCGCATCACGAGCCCGATCACCGGATCGGCTGCGGCCGAATCACGATGTGCCTCGGCCCACGCCACCACGCGGCGCGCCACCACGGTGTCGCCGACGAGCGTCGTATCACGCTCGGTACCCCACGGGTGGCGGCCCTCACCCAGGGCACCGAGGATCGGCCACCACGCGAGCCAGCGCGCGGCGGTGGGCTGCGGCGCCGCGCGGTCGGCGAAGATCGACCGTTGGCCCGCCGGCAGGCCGGGGCGCCAGGCCCACCGCGTCGTCGTGCCGACGACGCCGAGCACCCGTGGCCGACCGTCGAGCGTGTCCGGCACGAGCTGCACCTCGAAGACGGCCTCCGTGCCGAATGGCGCGTTCTCCCCATCGGCGCGCCACCACTCCGCGGCCGTGAGGCGAGGCTCGCACTCGGGGTTGGCCGGGCGCTGTCGCACCACCAGCAGGCGCCCCCCATCGCGTCGCACCACCTCGCGGACCCACCTCGGCGCGTCATCTGCCCACCGCTCGACCGCCACGACGCGCGCGCTGTCGACCGCGAGACGCCCGGTGTCGGCAGGGCCACGCTCGCGCCAGACGCGTCCCGGGAGCAGGCGGCCGAGCACGGCGACTTCGCCGCTGTCACGCGATCCCGGCCACTCGCGTGTGCCAGCGCTCATGCAGTGCACCAACAGCTCGCGCTGGCGTGGCGACATCGGACTGGTCCACCAGATGCTGTCCTGCTCGCGCGCCGTCAGACGACGCGATGCGTCGGGGCGTGGCGACTGCGCGGCCGCGACCTGCCAGCCGACGAGTACCGCGGCAGCTGCGGCGAGTCGCAGGGCACGCCCGCCGACGCGGCGCGTCACCCCGGCACGTAGTGGCCCCACGCCGCCGCCAGCGTATCGCTGATCTCCCCCACGCTCGCCCGCGCCCGCACCGCGTCGATGATCAGCGGCATGAGCGGCGTGCGCGACGACGCACCGGGCAGGTAGCCCGCCGCCGCCGCGCGGATCGCCGCCAGCGCACGCTCCACCGCCGCGCCGTCGCGCGTGGCCCGCACGTGCGCCAGTCGCGCCACCTGCTCGCGCTCGAGCGCACTGAAGTCCGGTGCGGGAATGATCGGCGGCTCCTCGCCGTCGGTGAACCGGTTCACCCCCACGATCACCGTCTCGCCGGCCTCGACGCGCATCTGGAACTCGTAGGCCGAGCGCGCGATCTCCTCCTGGAAGAAGCCGCGCGCGATCGCCTCGGCGCTCCCGCCCATCTCGTCGACCTGCGCGAGGAGCGCCAGCGCGCGGCGCTCCAGCTCGTCGGTGAGCGACTCCACGTAGTACGAGCCGGCGAGCGGATCGACCGTCTGCGCGACGCCGCTCTCGTAGGCCACCACCTGCTGCGTGCGGAGGGCGAGCGTCGCCGCCTCGGCCGTCGGGAGCGCGAGCGCCTCGTCGTAGCCGTTGGTGTGCAGCGACTGCGTGCCGCCGAGCGTGGCGGCGAGCGCCTGCACGGCGACGCGCACCACGTTGGTGAGCGGCTGCTGCGCGGTGAGCGTCACGCCGCCGGTCTGCGTGTGGAAGCGCAGCCGGCAGCTCGCATCGCTGGCGCCGAAGCGCTCCTTCATGAGGCGCGCGTAGATGCGCCGCGCCGCGCGGAACTTGGCGACCTCCTCGAAGAGGTCGTTGTGGCAGGCGAAGAAGAACGAGAGCGACGGGGCGAAGCGATCGACGTGCAGCCCGGCATCCACGGCCTGCTGCACGTAGGCCATCGCGTTGGCGAAGGTGAAGGCGAGCTCCTGCACCGCCGTCGACCCGGCCTCGCGGATGTGGTAGCCGCTGATGCTGATCGCGTTCCACCTGGGCACCTCGGCGGCGCAGAAGCGGAAGGTCTCGGCCACCAGCGCGAGCGAGGGCGCGGGTGGGTACACGTACGTCCCGCGCGCGATGTACTCCTTGAGGATGTCGTTCTGGATCGTCCCGGAGAGCGCGCCGCGCGCG
Source organism: Gemmatimonadaceae bacterium (assembly GCA_025453855.1). Lineage (GTDB taxonomy): Bacteria > Gemmatimonadota > Gemmatimonadetes > Gemmatimonadales > Gemmatimonadaceae > JALOPO01. The sequence goes on along the minus strand of JALOPO010000131.1, from coordinate 3,428 downwards.
ATGCCGCGCTCCTCGGCGACGACGATGTACATCGCCAGCAGCGTGCTCGCCGTGGCGTTGATCGTCATGCTCGTCGAGACCTGGTCGAGCGGGAGGTCGGCGAGGAGCGCGTGCATGTCCTCCACCGTGTCGATCGCCACCCCCACGCGCCCGACCTCGCCGAGCGCGCGCGGACTGTCGCTGTCGATCCCCATCTGCGTGGGGAGGTCGAAGGCGGTGCTGAGCCCCGTCTGGCCGGCCTCGAGGAGGAGCTTGAAGCGCGCGTTCGTCTCGGCCGCGGTGCCGAAGCCGGCGTACTGGCGCATGGTCCAGAGCCGCCCGCGATACATCGTGGGCTGCACGCCGCGCGTGAACGGAAAGCGCCCCGGATCACCGAGGCGCTGGTCGAGGTCGGGGGCGACGTCGGCGGGGCCGTATGCGGCCCTGATCTCGAGCCCCGACGGAGAGGTGCGTGCACCGCTCGCCGCCGCCGGCTTCTCCGTGGCACCACTCACGCCGTGACCCCGGCGGGCGTCAGGAACTCGTGCACGGTCTCCACGTCGGCCTTGCTCCCCATGTAGAGCGGCGTGCGCTGGTGGAGCTCGCTGGGGTTGATGTCGAGGATGCGCTGGTAGCCATCGCTGGCGGCGCCGCCGGCCTGCTCGGCGATGAAGGCGAGGGGGTTGGCCTCGTAGAGGAGCCGCAGCTTGCCGCGCGGGCTCTTGGCATTGGCGGGATAGACGAAGATCCCGCCGCCGAGGAGGTTGCGATGGAAGTCGGCGACGAGCGAGCCGACGTAGCGCACGTTCATCGCCTTCTGCACCCCGTCCATGCCGCGGTAGCGCCGCATGAGGGCACGCACCGGCTCCTCCCAGTGCTGCTCGTAGGAGTCGTTCACCGAGAGGAACTTGCCGCGCTCGGGGGTGCGGATGTTCGGGTGGCTGAGGAGGAACTCGCCGATCGAGGGATCGAGCGTGAAGCCGTGCACCCCCTGCCCCGTCGTGTAGACGAGCATCGTGCTCGAGCCGTAGATCACGTAGCCGGCCGCGACCTGGCGGCGCCCGGGCTGCAGGAAGTCCTCCATCTCGCCGGCCGACCCGCGCGTGACCTTGCGCACGACGCTGAAGATCGTCCCCACCGGCACGTTCACGTCGATGTTCGACGAGCCGTCGAGCGGGTCGAACATCAGGCAGTACTTCCCGCACCGGAAGCCGTCGGGAATGGGGATGATGTCGGGCTCCTCCTCCGACGCCATGGCGCAGAGGCGGCCACCGTGATCCATCGCCTTGATCATGATGTCGTTGGCGATCACGTCGAGCTTCTGCTGCGCCTCGCCCTGCACGTTCTCGGTCTCGTTGCCGCCGAGGATGTCGACGAGCCCGGCCATGCGGACCTTGTTGGCGATCATCTTGGCCGCGAGCGCCAGGTCGTAGAGGACGCCGGAGAGCTCGCCGGAGGCCTCGGGATAGAGGCGCTCCTGCTCGATGATGAAGCGCTCGATGGTGACGACGGAGACGGGGGTGTTGTGGACCACGTTCACGCGCCCGGAAGGGGGAGAGGAGGAGGCGGCGCGCCGGCGAGGCGCGCCGTCGCGAAGGCGTCCGCGTCGACCTCGTAGCGGTTGCGCGCGTAGCCCCGGACGAGCGACTCGCACACGTAGCGCAACGGGAACGCCGGCACGGCCGAAAAGTGCTCGACGTGTCGAAGCTCGTGCAACAGCAAGCGCGGGGCCCACGGCGTGCCCGGCGCCAGGAATACCGTCCGTCCGAGGGTGATGCCGGTTACCGTGCGCTGACCGAGACACCAGCCGCCGACTCGCAACGGCAGTCCATCGACGCGCCAGCGAACGCGCGACAGCTCGGGCCAGCGGGCGGCGAGCCCGTGCGGGAGCGCCACCGGCTCGCCGATCAGGGCGGTGAGGAGACGGCGCCAGCCGGCGCGCTGCGGGACGACGACTCCGGGGACCATGTGCCGGTGGCGGTGACGAGCTCCAGGGAACGTCCGTTCGTGCGCAGGACGAGCGTCCCGGCGACATCGGTACGGAACACGGCCGCACCGCGCGCCGCCAGCGCGGCGAGGACCGATGGCGCCGGGTGGCCGTACCGGTTCCCGCGTCCCACGGAGACGAGGGCGACGCGCGGGCGCACCGCATCGAGGAAGGCGGCGGTGCTGCTCGTGCGACTGCCGTGATGTCCCACCTTGAGCACGTCGGCGCGCAATTCGTCCGCCGTCGCGTTCGCGAGGAGCCAGGCCTCCTGCTCGCGCTCGGCATCGCCGACGAGGAGCATCGCCATCGCGCCGTACTCGATGCGCAGGATCGTGCTCGCCTCGTTCGGGTCGCGCTGCGCGGCGAGCCAGGCGGAGTCGGGAGCGAGGACGCGCACGCGCACGCCGTCGAGGTCGAGTGACAGGCCACGGCGCGACGGGCGCCAGGCGACGCCGTGCGCGAGCGCGCTGTCGAGCAGCCCCTCGTAGGCGCCCGACGTCGCGAGGAAGCCGGGCTCGACGAGTGCGTCGGGCTCGAGCGCGGCGAGCAGCGTGGGTGCACCGCCCACGTGATCGAGGTCGGGGTGCGTGAGGACGAGCGTGGCCACCTCGCCGCCGCGACGGCGCACGTACGGGATGATGGTGCGGCGCCCCGCGTCGGGGGCGATCGGCGGCCCCGGGCCGGCATCGACGAGGAGCCAGCGACCGCGCGGCGTGCGGAGGGCGAGCGCATCGCCCTGGCCGACGTCGAGCACGTGGAGCTCGACCACGCCGGCGTCCCCCCGCGGCGCGAGGGGCGCCCAGGCGAGCACCGTGGCCGACGCGCCCGCGATGACCAGCGGCGGCCCGGCCGTGCGGCGCACCACGGCCGCGAGGAGCGCGGCGATCATCGCGCCGGCCGCGCAACAGGCGACGAGCGTCGGCGCGACCGTGATCGCGCTCCATGCCGGCGCCGCGCCGACACGCGCCACGCCGTCGAGGGCACGCAGCTCGGCTGCACGAGGGTGAAGAGCGGCGCGGCCGCGATGTTCGTCACCGGCGCGACGAGCGAGATCGTCCCCATGTGCCAGGCCACGAGCGGCGCCGACGACACCGAGGCGACGCTCCCCGCGAGCAGCTCGCGCGCGAGCCGCGTGCGCCAGCGGTCGCCGGTGAGGCCGAGCCGCTGCACCAGCGCGCCGGCACACTCGAGCGATGCGATGCCCCCCACCGAGAGCTGCCAGCCGAGATCGAGCGGTGCGGCGGCGTCGACGAGCGCGGGGGCGAGCGCGCCGAGGGACAGCGCGGCCCATGGCGAGGTCGGGCGCTGGCGAGCGCGCGCGAGTGCGACGGCGCCGAACATCACCGCCGCGCGCACCGCGGGTGCCGGCGCGCCGATCACCGCCACGTAGGCGACGAGTCCCGTCGTCGACAGCGCCGCCGCGCGCGCCGGTCGCGCACCGAGTGCCTGCGCGAGAAGCGCG
>JALOPO010000130.1 GCA_025453855.1 Gemmatimonadaceae bacterium | reverse complement strand
CACCACGCTGTTCCCACGCACCGACACCACCAATGCGAGCGGGGCGCCCCGATCACGGAGCGCCCCGCGCACATGGAGCGAGAAACAGGAAGGTCAGGCCGCCGTACGCGCCACGGCGGGCTTCACGTAGCCCATCTCCTCGGCGTAGCCGGCAAGCTTCTTCTGCAGGATGCGACGGCCGCGGAAGAGGCGCGACTTCACCGTGCCCTCGGGGACGCCGAGGATGTGCGCGATCTCGGCGTAGCGCAGCTCGTGGATGTCGCTCAGCACGACCGCGGTGCGGTACTCGTCCGGGAGCCCGTCGATGGCGCGCGTGATCTCGGCGTCGAGGAACGAGTCGTAGAAGCGCCCTTCCGGGTTCGGCTCACCGACCGCCTCGAACGGCCCCCAGCCGTCATGATCCTCGGCCGGCTGCACCTCGCGCGCGTCGATCCGGCGCTTCCGGCTCACGAACACGTGATAGAGGATCGTGAAGAGCCAGGCGCGGATGTTCGTGCCCAGGTGGTACTGCTCCCACCGCTCGAAGGCGCGGAGGATCGTGTCGCTGACCAGGTCCTCGGCGTCGTCACGCGAGCGCGAGAGCTTGAGCGCGAAGCTGTACAGCGCGTCGAGGTGGACCAGCGCCTCCGACTCGAAGCGCTGCCGCCGCTCCGTGGCCGAGGTGGTCGTGCCGTCGATCCGTGCCGTTGCTGCCATTGCCGATGCCATCCCCTGCTCCGCGCTGGTGTCCGGTCCGTCGAGCTCCCCACCCCACCCACACCCGCACCCGCCCGCCGTGGCATCGGCCATCGCGCACCGACACCGCTTCCTGCGACTGCGCCCTACGCGGCCTGCGCTTGCCGCGCCTGTTCGCGCACGTGCATGCCCACGAACCGCTTGAGATCGATCGCGATGCCCTCGAGGACCGAGATGTCGCGCTTGACCCGCGACATCAGCAGCGCCCCCTCGAGCGTCGCGATGATGAACCGCGAGAGGCGCCCCGAATCCACGTCCTCGACGAGGTAGGGACGCGCCTCCCACAGCAGCGACTGGATCTGGTTGGCCCACCGCTCGAAGACGAGCGCGATGCGCTGGCGGAAGCCCTCGTGCGCGTCGGCCAGCTCGGCCGCCAGCGATCCGAAGGGCGAGCCGCCCTGGCAGCCACGCTCGGCCTGCGCCGCCACCAGCGCGTCGATGAACAGGTGCAGCCGCTCCAGCGGGTCGATCATCGGCTCGCGCAGGATCGCGAGCCCGCGCTCCGCGAAGCGCTCGAACTGCCGGTCCAGCACCTCGTAGCCGAGCTCTTCCTTGCTCCGGAAGTAGTGGTAGAAGTGGCTCTTGCCACTCAGCCCACTCTCGCGGATGACGTCCTCCACCGACGTGGCGGAAAAGCCCTGCCGCGAGATCAGCATGGCGGCGGCATCGAGGATCTGGGCGCGGCGCGTGTTCATGACAGACACATTAGGACCGATCGGTCCTAATGTCAAGCGCGCCCGCCAACCAGATACAATCGCTTGTCAATCAACGACTTGCACGCGGAGGTCGGGCCCCCGCACGGGAGAAGCTACCCCCGGGAGTGCGCTCCGCTAGTACCGCGTGGTCATAATCTGTGTAACGGACGGCGATGTCAGGCGAGGGCGGACAGACGTAACCGCCGTTCAGCCTCGATCTGGCTGCCCCTGCCCGGACTGCGCGAGCAATCGTTCGAGCTGTTCGACGTCGGCCAGGTCCTGAAGCCGACCGCTCGCACGCTTGTTCACGATGAGGTCCGCCACGCCGAGCACGGCGACCTGCACGCCCTGCAGCCTGGCCGGCACGCGGCGCGCCCATGCCGGGTCGAAGTCCAAACCGGACACGCCGGTGATCACGTCGATGCGCTCGGGAGGCACGCCGATCTGCACGATTGTGTCGGGGCGTGACAGATCATCGACGGCGATGTTCTCGAGAGGGGCTCCAAATCGGGCCAATGCGACGAACACACGACTCGCATTGTCGTGCGACGGGCGAACCCACACATCGAGATCCTTCGTCGCGCGAACGATGCCGTGCGCAGCCAGCGCGTGGGCACCGACGACAATCGCGTCAACGCCCGCGGCGACGAACTCGGACAACAGATCTCGGAAGTGCTCGCTCTGCGGTTGCATCGGCTTTGTCCAGGGACCATGCGGCACAGAGCGCCGACAGTCGGACCACGGCGTCCATCCGCTCGTCGATCGTGTACCCGTCGAGCCACGACGTGTCCAGCGGCTCGGGCTCCGAGATCCGCCCGACGCGCACGGACATCCGACTGCGATTGCGTGACGACATGCGCAGAAATCTAGCCGTCGGCCCACCCTACCGCCCCTTCCGCCCCCGCCGCTTCGGCGGGATCACCGCCTTGCGCTGCTTCCCCTGCTGCCACTGCTCGCGCTGCCACTCGCGCCCCTCGCGACGCCGGCCGTATCGCGCACCCAGCGCATCGAGCTCCTCGTCGGTGTACGGCGCCTCGAGCGCCTCCTGCAGCGCCGCCAGCGTGTCGCCACGCGCCGCCCCGCGCTGCCCGCGTGGCACCACGAAACGCAACGGACGGTCGAGCACCGGGAGCTCCTCCTCCACCAGCGAGCGCGCGAGCTTCTCCGGCAGCCGCAGCCGCGCCACGCCCACCGGCCCCGCATCATCGCCCTCCTCCACGTCGTACTCGATCCCCACGTCGCGATCGCGCACCACCGTCGTCACCGGGAGACCGGCCACCGCCGCCCGCTCCTCGGGCGTCGTCCACTCGTCGCCGCGCATCGCCAGCTTCTCGTGGCGCAACGACGGCACGTCGCGCACGTGCGCGATCCGCTCGCGATACCACGCCGCGACCGCCGCCTCGTCCACGCGCCGCGTCCGCCCGCCGCTCCGCCGCCACACCTCGCGCGCCTCGCCCAGGATCACGCGATTGCGCTGCACCGCGGGGTGGCGCATGCGCTCCTGCGCGAAGGCGCGCGCCAGCGCGTCGAGCGCCAGCGACCGCTCGTCGTCGCCGAGCGTGTCGAGCGCCTCGACGACCTCCACCTCGCGCTCCAGCTCGAAGCCGGCGTACGTCACGCGCCACGTGCGCACCAGCTGCCCGTGCCGACGGTCGGGGTCGTACACGAGCGGCCCACGCTCGCGCTCCGCGTGCCGGCGCAGCAGCCCCGGGGGGAGCTGCGTCCCCTCGATGCTCGCGCGCGGAATCCCCATCCGGTCGGCGAAGAAGCGCAACGTGCCCGCCACCGCCCCCCAGCTCCCGCAGACACTCGTCTTCCCCACGCGCGCCGGCTCGCCCCACGCCGTCTGTTCGTCGAGCACCAGGTCGAACGGCTGCACCAGCGCCACCAGCTCGCGGAACGCCTGCAGCATCCGGTCGTCGGCCCGCGGCAGCGACGCCGGGAGCGGGAGGCCCAGCGAGCGGTAGACGCTGGCCATCGCCAGCGCGGCATCCTCGAGGCTCTTGAGGAGCACGCCGCGCCGCTCGCACCACTCGAGGATCTCCTCGTGGAACATGTAGCGCGGCAGCCCGAACACCTCGCCCGTGTAGCCGTACCGCCGGTGCGCCTCGGCGAAGACGTTGTACGCCGTGAGGTGATCGCTCCCCGGCAGCACGAGCCCCGTCAGGTCGCGATCGTCGCGCGTCATGCGATGCAGCGACTCGATCCCGCTGCACACCGCCACGCACGGCACCAGCGCATCGTCGGCGTTCACCAGCAGCTCGGCGAAGGGCCGCTCCACCGGCATGCTCTCCACCGCCCGGCCGTAGTCGGTGAGGCGCCCGCGATCGACGATCCCGCGCGACTCGAGCAGCGCCAGCGCGCGCCGGTAGGCGACGCGATCGAGCGGCACCGGGAGCTCGAGGTCGTCGGCGCGCACGCCGAGCGCGGCACAGGTGAGCGCCACGCGCTCGCTGTCGCCCGCGAGCTGGAACTCGGGCATCACCGGGCGCAGCGCGTCGAAGACGATGCGACGGTCGCTCAGGATCACCACGCGCCCGCCGCGCACGCGGCCGTGCACGCGCCCCGCCATCTGGAGCAGCTCGTTCGCGCCCAGGTGCGCCTTGGTGAGGACGTTGCGCCCCTTCTCCACCAGGTTCGTGAAGCGCGAGTCGTCGATGATCACCGTGTCGAGCCCCTGCACGGTGATCGCGCTCTGCCCGGCCGCCGTCATCGACAGGAAGAACGGCTTCGGCACGTCGCCGTCGAGGAAGGGACGGATCGCGCGGATCGGCTCGCCGCCGTGGTAGTGCGCCGCCTCGATGCGCGGCGCACGCTGCGCCACCCACGCCGCCGCCTCCTCGACCATCGCGCGCGTCGGGAGGAACATCGCCACGCCGCGCTTCTCCTTCACCACGCGCTGCAGGAACTTCTCGTCCAGGAAGCCGATCGCGTCGCGCGCCATTACCTCCACGGTCGCGCGCTTGTGCTCGTCGAAGCTGTAGACCTCGAGCACGTCGCCCGACCCGAGGTACTCGCGGTAGAACGTCGGGTCGACGGTCGCCGAGAGCCAGATGTAGCGGCAGCGCGCGCGCTTGCCGAGGGCGAGGCAGAGCTCGAGCTCGGCCGACGTCTGGTGGATCTCGTCGACGACCAGCGTGTCGTGGTGGTCGATGTCGCCGGCCTGGAACCAGCGTCGTGCGATCCCGGTGGTGACGATCACCACGTTCCACGTGGGCGTCTCCGGCGTCGCCTCGCGCTCGCGGTTCACCACCCCCACGCGCAGCGACTCGCCAAGGATCGTCTCGGCGATGGCGCGCACGGCGAGCGTCTTGCCGGTGCCGGTGCCGGCGACGATGCCGAAGCCCATGCCGCTGGCCGCCAGTTCGCGCAGCCGGGGCCCGTGCGTCCGCTCGAGGTAGGTCTCGACGTCGAGGCCGAGCGCGATCTCGATCTGCTCGCAGGCGGCGCGCGTGGGGGCGATGACGATGACGCGTCCGCGCGCCGGCCGCGCCGCGAGGAAGGCATCACGGTCGGGCGGGAGGTATCGGTCGCGGGCGTCACGCATCGTGCCCGAAGATACCCCGGACCCCGCGCCCTGGTATCGCCGGTCGCGGCGGTGCACCGTCGCGGGCGGCGTCAGCGCCGCAGCGAGCCGAGCACCCACGAGTGCACGATGTCGCGCAGCGCGGTGCGCGGGATCGTGCCGTACCGGTCGTTGCAGGGCGACATCGCGTGCGGATGGTCGGTCTGGATCACGCTGAATCGTCCGTCGATCACGGCCCAGCGCACGTACTCCACCAGCTGTGGCCGCCCCCGCTCGTCGTCCACGAAGAGCGAGCAGTCGGCGCCCTCGTCCGGCGCGCCCGGCCGTCGCCTGCCATGGAGGCGCTGCAGCACCAGCCGCGCCAGTGCACCGCGCCGCGACGGTCGCACCAGGTCGTCGCCGGTGACCACGCGCCCGTGCACCAGGTCGAGCATCGTCACCGTCCAGACATTCGCCGGATGCGCCCCGCCGCAGAACACCGAGCCGGCCTGCTGCAGCGTGAGCAGCCGCGCATCGACGTGCACGATCGTGTACGTGAACTGATTGTCGCGATCGGGGACGAGCGGCGTCGTCCCGGCGATGGCTCCACCTGCCGCGAGCTCGGCGGCGCATGCGAAGGCCGAGCCGATCTCGCGCCGCCGCAGCGCATCGAGCGCCGCGTTGGCGCGCGCCATCGCCGCGGCATCGGGGTGCGCGACGAGACGGGGCATCGCCACGCCGCTGCGCGGGTCGGTGAGCGTCCGCCACGCCACCGTGCCGCGTCGCGTCACGGGACCCGCGACGAGCGGCGCATCGGCGCG
>JALOPO010000129.1 GCA_025453855.1 Gemmatimonadaceae bacterium | reverse complement strand
GCCGCGATCCCCGTGACCGCCGTCGCCCGCCCACCGCGCAGCGGCCCGACGCTGCGCCACTGCAGCGAGCCGAGGAGCGCGCTGTCGACCCCCGGTCCCGTCTCCCGCTGCGCATCGAGCGCCGATGCGAGGACCAGCGCCCCCAGGGCGCGGATGATGTGCGTTCTCATGCCCGTCCTACGTCCCGGGCGCCCGTCCCGTTCGATGGCGGTCCGGCGAACCCGAGACCGCAGCCGCGAACTGCAACGGCGAACTGCAACGGCGAACTGCAACGGCGAACTGCAACTGCTGGGGAACGGCAGGGACAGCAGGGAAAGAGCAGGGACTGCAGGAAGAGCAACTGATTGATGAAGTGGCTCCGACGCGGGTGACCCTCCGTACGCGTGGCGGGCAACGAAGCCGGCCAGGCGCGGAGCCAATCCACAGTCAGTTGCGGTTCCTGCAGTCCCTGCTGTTTCCCTGCTGTCCCTGCCGTTCCATCAGCAGTTGCAGTTGGCGGTTGCAGTTGGCGGTTGCAGTTCGCGGTTGTGGTTCTCGAGATCGAGCGACGTCAGGACGATGCGGCGTCGCTGGTGTCGGAGAGGTTCTCGAGATCGAGCGACGTCAGGACGATGCGGCGTCGCTGGTGTCGGAGAGGAGGCGGACGAGGTCGGGGACGGAGCCGGCGCCGGTCTTCTCCATCACGCGGGCGCGGTGGTACTTCACGGTGCGCACGGTGATGCCGAGTTCGGCGGCGATCTGCTTGTTGAGCAGGCCGCGGGCGACGGCGTGCATCACCTCGCGCTCGCGCGGGGAGAGCGTGCTCACGCGCGCGCTCGCGTCGGCAAGGCGCTGGCGCACGGCGTCGCGACCGCGGCCGATGGCGAGGGCGCGCTGCACGGCGTCGAGCATGCGGTCGGTGTCGAGCGGCTTCTCGAGGAAGTCGACGGCGCCGTCGCGCATCGCGCGCACGCTCTCGGGGATCGTGCCGAACGCGGTCAGGAAGAGGAGCGGCATCGGGTCGCCGCGCGCGACGAGGAGGCGCTGCAGCTCGAGGCCGGTCATCTGCGGCATGCGCAGGTCGACGATCGCGCAGCCGAAGCCGCGCTTCTCCGATGCGGCCAGGAAGTCGGGGCCCGATGCGAAGCCCTCGGCCTCGTGCCCCTCCTCGCGGAGCAGCCGCACGAGCGAGGTGCGGAGCGCGGCATCGTCGTCGACGACGGCCACCGCCGTGGCCGGCGGGGCGACGGTGAGGGCCTCGGGGAGCGCGACGACCGGCGTCGCATCGGCGGCGTCAGACATGGACGGGTTCGGGGACGCGGGGGAGCCAGACGGTGACGATCGCCCCGCGGCCGGGCGTGCCGCCGATCCAGATGGTGCCGCCGTGCGCCTCGACGATGCGCCGCGCGATGGCGAGTCCCATCCCCATGCCGCTGGGCTTGTTGGTGACGAACGCCTCGAAGGCGGTGCGGCGCAATGGGGGCGCGATCCCGGCGCCGGTGTCGACCACGGTGATGCGCGCCCCGTCGCCTGCCCGCCGCGCACGGAGCGTGATGCGCCGCACCGGCATGGCGCGCACGGCATCGGTGGCGTTGGCGAGGAGGTTCACGAGCACCTGCTGCAGCAGCACGCGCTCGCCGGTGAGCTCGGGGGTGCCGGGCTCGACGCGCCACTCGAAGGCCACGCGCCCCTCGGCCAGCTCGGCGCGCACCAGCGCGGCGACCTCCTCGAGGAGCGCGCCGACGTCGATCGGCTCGACCGCCACCTCCTCCTCGCGCCGCAGGAAGCGGCGCAGGCTGCGGATCACCTGCGAGGCGCGCTCGCCCTGCGTGCCGATGTCGGCGAGCACCTCGTCGATCGCCTCGCGCGGCCGATCGCCGCGCTGCAGCATGCGCCGCGCCGCCTTGGTGTTGTTGAGGATCGCGCCGAGCGGCTGCCCGAGCTCGTGCATGAGCGAGGCGGTCATCTCGCCGGCGATCGCCACCCGTCCCACCTGCGCGAGCTCGCGCCGGTGGCGATCGGTGGCCGCGGCGGCGGCGCGGCGCGCCTCGATCTGCGCCTGCAGCGCCGCGTTGTGCGCCTCGAGCACGCGCAGGCGGCTGCGCACGAGCACCGCCGCGGTGGCGACGATCGCCCCCAGCGCCGCGAGCCGTGCCCAGAGCGTCTCGTACCAGGCGGGGATGAAGCGCAGCACGAGCGGCGCCGCCTCGCGCTGCGTGCCGTCGGGGCCGAGCACCTGGATGCGGAGCGCGTAGTCGCCCGCGGGGAGCTGCGAGAGCAGGAACTGGCGGCGCGCGCCGAGCTCCACCCACTCGCGATCGCGCCCCTCGACGCGGTAGCGGAAGCGCAGCGAGCCCGGCGCCCGGAAGCTCGGCGCGCCCACGCGGATGTCGACGCTGCGATCGCCGGGCGCGAAGCGCAGCGTGTCGGCGAGCGTGGCGAAGCCCACGGCGCTGCGCAGCTCGAGCACGCGCACCGTGGGCGGCGTGGCAGGCGCGGGGAGGAGCGAGGCATCGGCGAGCAGGAGCCCGTCGACCGTCACGAAGGCGAGATGCGTGGCATCGATGCGCACCGCCGCCGGATTGCCGTTGTTCCCCTCGCTCGCATCCGGGAGCCCGGCGAGCGAGAGCGCGGGGAGCGGGGCGAGCGTGTCGCGGCGCCAGACCGCGAGCTCGGCGGCGCGCAGCACGCTCAGCCCCTGGTTCTGCAGCAGCCACCGGTTGCCGGTGCCGTCGGCGAGGATGGCGAGCACCGTGGAGTGCTCCAGCGGCACGCGACGCACCGTGCCGCGCCGCGGATCGAGGAGGCCGAGGCCACCGCCGTAGGTGCCGATCCAGACGGTGCCGTCGGGCTCCGGCGCGATCACGCGCACCACGCCCGGCGGGATCCCGTCCTCCACTTCCCAGGTGGTGGTGCGACCGCCGGCGACGCGGCTCACGTGGTTCGCCTGTCCGATCCAGAGCGCGCCGTCGGGGGCGCGCACGAGCGCGGTGATGTCGGAATCGACCGGGCGCTGCCACCCGGGATAGTCGCGCACCACCGTGTCGCCGGTGATGCGCACGAGGAAGCCGCGTCGCAGCCCGGCGAGCATCGTGTCGCCACCGAGGCCGAGGAGCGGGCGCACCTGCTGGTCGTACGGGGCGGTGGCGCGCAGCGGCACACGCGTCCAGCGACGATCGGCCTGGCGCACGATGAGCTGGTGCGGCGTGCCGATCCAGAGTCGTCCGCGACCGTCGCGTCCCAGGCCGCGCGCGCAGATCTCCTGGCTGTCGGGGAGCGCGACCCGCTCGCGCAGGCGCCCGCCCCCGTCCAGCCGCACCGCGCCGGCGCAGAGCGACGACACGTACATCCCGCCCGCACCATCCCCGATGACGTTCGTCGCCTCGCGCTCGGCCAGTCCGTCGCTGTAGCGCACGAGGCGCATGAGGCGCGGGACGAAGGTCACCAGCCCGTCGCCGGCGGTGCCGGCCACCAGCACGCCATCGCTGGTGGCGGCGAGCGCGACGTAGCGACCGAAGGCGGTCGACATCTGTTCCACGCGCGCATCGGGATCCTGCGGCCGTCGCACGCGCCAGATGGTGTCGCTGCTCGCGATCCAGAAGGTGCCGTGCGTGTCCTCGATGAGGGCACGCGGCCGCGACCTGAAGCCGGGGACGCGGCGCGGTCCCGTGGGCGTGAGGACGGCGAGGCCGGAGTCGAGCCCCACCCAGATCGCGCCACGCCGGTCGCGCAGCAGGCGATTGGCGCGCGGCGCATAGACCCCGCCGAGCGGCTCGAGGCGATCGCCGACGATCCGCGCGAGCCCACGCTTGCCGGCCGCGAGCACCGTGTCGCCGCCCAGCGGGAGGATCGACGACTGCACCGTGTTCTGCGGCCAGTCGTGCGTGATCACGATCCAGCGCGTCCCGCGCCAGGCGAGGATGGTGCGCCCCGCCCACGCCCAGAGCGTGCCGTCGGCGCCTTCGGCGATCGTCTCGACGGTTCCGGCATCGGCGTTGACGATGCGCGGCAGCACGCGCGCCTCGCGTCCATCGTCGATGCGGGCCACCAGGCCATCGGGGGCGCCGATCCAGATGCCTCCCTCGCGTGCCGGTGCGAGCGCGGTGACCGCGTTGCTCACCAGCGACGGGAGCTGTGCGAGGCCGAAGGTCTCCACGCGCTGTCCGTCGAAGCGCACCAGCCCGCCGAATGTCGCGCCCCACAGGAAGCCGTCGCGATCGGTGACCAGCTCGGTGACCGACGACTGCGGGAGCCCCTGCGCGATCGTCCATCGGCCGAGGATCGCGAGCGAGTCGGCGCCGGCGGCGGCGAGCGTGATCGGCGTGACGACGGTGGGGACGGGCGGCGTCGAGCCGAGCGGCCTGCCGGGAGGGCGTGACGTCGCTGGCGTCGGCGTGGTGGGGCGCGGGATCGACTGCGCCGCGAGTGGCGCGACGTGCAGGGCGACCGCGGCGACCGCGACGCCGAGGGGGCGCACGGTGCGGTCGATCGCGCGCGGCAGGCGGCGTGCGACGCGGAGCGGGCCGCGGACGATCATCCCGAACGATAGCCCGATGCGGCGTCCGGCGATCGGTCGCGGGGACGTGCGCGCGACCGGTCGCCGCCCCCGCGAGCGCCACCATGCCGGCGGCGCGTCAGCCGAACGTCAGGGGGTGCCGGTGGCGGTGAGCACCGCCGGTTCGAGCGTCCCCGCGCGGACGAGCGCCGAGTTGGGGCCGGCGATGGGCCCCATCGTCCAGCGGACCGTCGCCTCGCCCAGGGCGTTGGTGACGATGCTCTGCGGCGCGATGGCGCCGCCGCCGGCGGTGACCTGCAGCGAGACGGTGATGCTGTCGAGCGGGACGTTGCCCGGACCCAGGACGCGGACGACGACAGGGGTCGGGAGCGTCTGCCCCGCGCGCACGCTCTGGTTGTTCCCCTGCGCGATCACCAGATCGGCGGGGAAGAGCGCGGTCGCCGAGGCGCGCACCGGCTCGAGGCCGGGGACGTTGGCGAGCAGGAGCTGCGTCGGGCCCATGCCGAGCGTCCAGCGCACGCGCGCCTCGCCGGCGGCATCGGTGGTGACCGAGGCCGAGTCGACCGAGCCGCCCCCCTGATCGACGACGAAGCGGATCGGCACGCCCTTGAGCCCCGTCCCCGCATCGTCGATGGCGCGGAAGACGAGCGGCACCGGGAGGCGACGCCCCGCCTGCCGCACCTGCAGGTTCCCCTGCACGATGGTCAGCGCCGCGGGGACCGATGGCGCGGCGCTCTCCTTGGCGCAGCCGGCGAGGGCGGCACCGGCGAGGGCGAGGGCGAGGAGCTGTGGGGCGCGGAGGCGTGGCATGGCAAACCGATGGTTGGGTCTGCCCGTGCAGTGTCGGCGCCTGTGGTGTGCCCCTGAATCGTCGTGCGCCGCGCTCAGTCGATGCCGGCCGCGAGGGCGGCGATGATCTCGGCCGCCGGGCGTTCGTGTGCGGCCGCCGGCACGCTCCCCGACCAGAGCGGCGAGTAGTCGCCACGCCCTGCCGACTCGGCCGCCACGCGCAGCGGGTGCATGACGGCGGCGGCGTGCGGGAAGGCGGGGACGTCGTCGCGGAGCGCGCCGAGGTCGCGCATGGCGCGGTTCACGAGGGCGCGCGCGGGGCGACCGGTGAAGATGTTGGTGATCGCGGTCGCGGCGTCGTGGTCGGGCGACGTGCTCGCGTCGTGCAGCGCGGCGCGATGCACCGCCGTGGTGGTCGCCTCGGGGGTGCGCAGGAGGGCGGTTCCGACCTGCACCGCGATCGCACCGGCGCGCCGCGCGGCGCGCACGTCGTGTGCGGTGGCGATCCCGCCCGCGGCGACGACGGGGAGGCGCACGGCGGCGACGATCGCGGGCAGGAGCGTGGCGAGTGGCTGCTGGTGCCGCAGGTCGCCGCGCAGGAAGTGGCCGCGATGGCCGCCGGCCTCGAGCCCCTGCGCGATGATCGCGTCGGCGCCGTGCGCGGCGAGCCACGCCGCTTCGGCGACGGTCGTCGCCGACGAGACGATGCGCGCGCCGGACGCACGCACGCGGTCGAGCAGTGCGGGCGACGGGAGCCCGAAGTGGAAGCTCACGAGCTCCGGGCGGAGCCGCTCGACGAGCGCCGCATGCGCCTCGCCGAACGGCAGGCGTGTCGCGCCGTCGCGTGCATCGGGCGGAACGCCGAGCGCGGCGAAGGCCGGTGCGAGCACCGCGCGCCATGCTGCCTCACGCGCGGCATCGGGCGCGGGCATGGCATGGCAGAAGAAGTTGAGGTTGAGCACCCCGTCGCCGGCGGCGCGGATCGTCGCCACCTCGCGCACGATCGTGTCGGGGTCGAGCATCGCGCAGGGGAGCGAACCCACGGCGCCGGCGGCTCGCGCGGCGATCGCGAGCGCGCTCCCCTGGCAGCCGGCCATCG
>JALOPO010000556.1 GCA_025453855.1 Gemmatimonadaceae bacterium | reverse complement strand
CGCAACTACCGGATCGAGACGACGTTCGGGCCGCGCTTCCAGGTGCAGACGGTCTCGCTGCTCCCGCAGGCGCCGCGGACGCTGAACGCCTTCGGGCTCTTCGTCGCGCGCGAGTGGAAGTGGTGAGCGGGGCGGCCGCGACGCCCGGGGGTCGCGGCCGGCGACGCACTCAGCGCGTCGCGCCCTCGCGGCGATAGACGCCGCGCCAGCCCGCGGCGGCGGGGCCACCGCACCGGCCGTTGTCCCATGCGGCCACCAGATCGGTGCCCGGGTAGGCGCGCACGAGCAGGAGGCAGCCGCTCCGCGCGCCGGCGGTGGGTGCGACGCGGAGCGTGAGCCCGTCGCCGGTGCCGCGGTCGTCGGTGCGGAGCGTGGTGCGCCCCTGCCGCGCGAGGCCGCGCACCCGGTAGCCGGCGCCGACCCGCCCGACCGTCAGCACGCGATCGGCGGAGCGCCAGGTGCCGGTGAACGAATCGTCGACGAGCATCGCGCTCGTGAGCATCGCCGTCGCGGCGGTGTCGACCTTGGCCGCGAAGACGGCGCCGTCGCGGCGCACGCCGACGAGGCAGCCGTCGGTGGCGTAGCGCGCGGCAGGTGGTGGTCACCTCGCGCAGCGGCACGCGCGAGACGAAGCCGGCGCTGACGAACTGGTCGAGCAGGAGCGAATCGCCGACCTGCGCGACGAGATCGCAGGCGAGCACCGCACGCGGCGCCGGACCGGGCGCCGGTGTCGGCGCGGGGGCGGCCGACGGCGCGCACCCCGCGACGAGGGGGACCGCCGCCGCGAGCAGCAGGCGGCGCACGGGGATCTGCCGCGGCGCACGCGAACGCACCACGCCGTGCGGCGTCATGCGCGCGCCC
Source organism: Gemmatimonadaceae bacterium (assembly GCA_025453855.1). Lineage (GTDB taxonomy): Bacteria > Gemmatimonadota > Gemmatimonadetes > Gemmatimonadales > Gemmatimonadaceae > JALOPO01. The sequence continues at coordinate 1,762 of JALOPO010000556.1, read as the reverse complement.
CCGCGTACTCGTCCCGCCGGTCTCGAAGTTCGCGACCGAGATCCACTCGTCGGGCGCGTGCGCGTTCTCGCCCGGCAGCCCGAAGCCGACGAGGAGCACCGGCACGCCGAGGAGTCGCTCGAAGTCGTTGACGACGGGGATCGAGCCGCCTTCGCCGGTGATCACCGGCGCCTTGCCGAATGCGGCGCCGAGCGCGCGGGCGCAGGCGTCGAAGAGCGGTCCCTGCACCTCGGCGCGCCACGGGCGACCGCCGTGCAGGTGCGTCACCGAGACCGCGACGCCCGGCGGCGCGACGCGCTGCACGTGCGCGGCGAAGAGCGCCTCGATCGCGGCCGGCTCCTGATCGGGGACGAGGCGGCAGCTCACCTTGGCCATCGCGCGCGCGGGGAGCACGGTCTTGGCCCCCTCGCCGGTGTAGCCGCTCAGCAGCCCGTTCACTTCGCAGGTCGGCCGCGTCCAGAGCCGCTCGAGCACGGTGTAGCCCGTCTCGCCGCCGAGCGCCGGTGCGCCGACCTCGGCGCGGAAGTGCTCCTCGTCGAACGGGAGCGTGCGCATCTGCGCGCGCACGGTCTCGGGCCAGGCGCGCACCGCGTCGTGGAAGCCGGGGATCGCGATGCGGCCATCGGCGTCGTGCAGCGTCGCGAGGATCCGCGCGAGCGCCATCGCCGGATTGACCACCGCACCGCCGTACATGCCGCTGTGCAGGTCGGAGGCCGGGCCGGTGACGACGATCTCGAAGTACGCGAGGCCGCGCAGCGAGCTGAGGATGCTCGGCTGTCCCTCGGCGAACATCGTCGAGTCGGAGATGACGACGGCGTCGCAGGCGAGGCGCGCCGCGTTGGCCTCGACGAACGGCGACAGGTTGACGCTGCCCACCTCCTCCTCGCCCTCGGCGAGGACGATCACGTTGCACGGCAGCGTGCCGCGCACCGCGAGATGCGCCTCGAGCGCCTTGAGGTGGAGGAAGAGCTGCCCCTTGTCGTCGACGCTGCCGCGCGCGAAGAGCTTCCCGTCGCGGATCGCCGGCTCGAAGGCGGGCGACGTCCAGAGCTCGAGCGGTTCGGCCGGCTGCACGTCGTAGTGCCCGTAGATGAGCACCGTCGGCTTGCCCGGCGCCCCCCGCCACTCGGCGAGCACGATCGGGTGGCCGTCGGTGTCGATCACCTCGGCCGACGTCATGCCGATCGCGCGGCACTGCCCCGCCACCCAGTCCGCCGCCGCCCGCACATCGCCGGCGTGCTCGCTCCGCGCGCTCACGCTCGGGATGCGGAGGAAGTCGAAGAGTTCGTCGCGGATGCGGGCGTCGTTGGCGTCGAGCCACGAGGCTCTGCGTCGTCGTCATGGCTGGATTCTAGCGGGTGGCCGTTCCGGAACCCGTGAACCACAGGGGACACCGGGGGGACCGACGGGGGCACAGGGGACGGCCGTGCCTCCATGCTGTGGCCGGCCTCCACGTGAGCGAGCGGGTGCCGAACCGACTTGGACCACAGGGGGCACAGGGGACACAGGGGACTGCTCGCTCGGTGGGTGGCGGTGCACCGCATCCCATCGAGAACTGCGTGTGCTCGGCTCCGCGCCGGGGGGGCTCCTCGAGCAGTCCCCTGTGTCCTCTGTGTCCCCTGTGGTCCACAGCCTGTGCCGTCCCCTGTGCCCCCGTCGGTTTCCCCGGTGTCCCCTGTGGTTCACTCGGTTCCGCGCACCGCCCACATTGCACCACATGCCGCCGACGCTCTTCACCGAACTCCGCCTGCGTGATCTGACG
>JALOPO010000128.1 GCA_025453855.1 Gemmatimonadaceae bacterium | reverse complement strand
GCGCGGCCGCGCTCCACGTGACGAGCGTGAGCCGCGCGCCCGCGGCGCCTCGTGCCACCCACGGCGACACGACGCCCACCGGCGGGCGGAACCAGCGCGATCGTACCCCCACTTCCGCCTCGAGCAGGTCGTCGACGCGCCGCAGCTCGCGGGCCAGTGACCGCGGCGGCACGAACGCGGTGCCGTAGCCGTGCGCCCAGGTGTGGTTCGCCAGTTCGTGCCCGCGCGCGACGACCGCGCGCAGGAGCGCGGGGTGCGCGGCCGCGCGCGCCCCGATCACGAAGAAGGTCCCGCGCTGCCCGTGTGCCTCGAGGAGGTCGAGCACGCGCGGCGTCCACGTGGGATCGGGGCCGTCGTCGAAGGTGAGCGCGAGCCGTGCGTGGCGGGTGCGCTCGAGGAGGTCGAGCACGCGCGGCGTCCACGTGGGATCGGGGCCGTCGTCGAAGGTGAGCGCGAGCCGTGCGTGGCGGGTGCGCACGCCGAGCACGGGGCGCGCGAGGAGCCCGGTGGCGGGGAGCATGGAGCCAAGGGCCGCCGCGCCCGCGAACGGTGCCAGCGAGACGAGCGCCGTGCTCCCGCTGGCGTATCCCATCACCCAGGCGGTGCCGCCGACGGACGCGCCGGCCTGCAGCACGAGGCGGACGACCCCCGCGCCGCGCGAGGGCCTGACGAGGACGGCGGGCGGCATGCGGCGAAGCTAGCGCCGCCTGCGCGGTGAGCAGTCCCGGCGCACGAATCCGCATGTGCGCCGGGCGGCGCGCGATCCGTTGTCCACCGGAAGCGGGCGGCCGCGACACGATACCGCTCGGGGCTCGCCCGATGCACCTTTGCTCGTCGCGCCCGACCCACGTTTCTCCAAGCCGTGTCGCCGTTGCTCCTCGCTCCTGTCCGCCAGAACGCACTGCTCGTCGCGGGACCGGGCGCTGGCGCTGGCGCCGGCGGCCTTCCCCGAATCGGTCTCGCTGCGCCAGCAGGTGCGCGTGCAGCGCGGCGATCGCGACGTGACGCTCGAGGCGCTCCTCGAGATCGACCCGCGCCGGCTCACGCTCGTCGCCCTCGGCTACGGCCAGCGCCTCTTCACGCTGCGCTATGACGGCGCCACGCTCGACGAGCAGCGCTCCCCCTTCCTGCCGTCGGCGGTGCAGGGGCGCGACATCCTCGCCGACATGCAGCTCGCGCTCTGGCCGGCCGAGTCGGTGCGTGCGGCGCTGCCGGCGGGGTGGACGCTGGTGGAGGGCAGCGACGAGCGCGTCCTCCTGCACGACGCCACGCCGGTGACGACGATCCGCTTCGCGGGTGCGCCGGCGTGGCGCAACGTGCTGGTGCTCCGCAACCATCCGTTCGCGTACACGCTCACCATCACGCCGGTGGCGGAGCGATGAGCGCCGCGCTCTTCCTGCACGCCGCCGGCGTGGCGTGCGCGCTCGGCGCCGACGCGGCGACGGTGCGGCGGCGCCTCCTCGCCGGCGAGAGCGGCGTGACGCCGACCACCGACTTCGCCGGTGCCGCACCGCTCCCGCTGGGCGTGGTGCGCGAGGCGCTCCCCGATGCGCACGACTGGCCGATCGCCTTCCGCAGCCGCAACAACCAGCTCGCCTGGCTCGCCGGTGCGCAGCTCGAGGCGCCGGTGCACGAGGCGATCGCGCGCCATGGTGCCGCGCGCGTGGCGATCATCGTCGGCACGAGCACGTCGGGGATCGGCGAGAGCGAGGTGGCGCTCGGCGCGCATGCGCGCGGGGGCGCGCTCCCCGCGCACTTCGACCTCGCGCAGCAGGAGATCGGTTCGCTCGCGCACTTCCTCGCATACCGGTACGGCACGCGCGGCCCGGCCTACGTGCACTCGAGCGCCTGCGCGAGCGGCCCCAAGGCGATGGCGGCGGCGGCGCGCCTGCTCAACGCCGGTCTCGCCGACGCGGTGATCACCGGCGGCGTCGACTCGCTCTGCGCCTTCACCGTCGCCGGCTTTTCGGCGCTCGGCCTGGTGAGCACGGCGCGCACGACGCCCTTCTCGGCCAATCGCGGCGGGATCAACATCGGCGAGGCGGCGGCGCTCTTCCTCATGACGCGCGAGCCGGCCACGGTGCGCCTCGCGGGGTGGGGCGAGTCGAGCGACGGGCATCACTTCAGCGCCCCCGATCCCAGCGGGCGCGGCGCGCATGCCGCGCTCACCGCCGCGCTCGCGCGAGCGGGCGTGGCGCCGCACGACGTCGACTACGTGAACATGCACGCCACCGGGACGCGCGCCAACGACAGCATGGAGGGGGCGGTGATGCACGCCCTCTTCGGCGACGGCGTGCCCGCGAGCGGGACCAAGGCCGCCACCGGGCACGCGCTCGGCGCCGCGGGGGCGATCGAGACCGCCTTCTGCTGGCTGGCGATGCAGGACGACAACGCGCACGGCGCGCTCCCGCCGCACGGCTGGGACGGCGTCGCCGATCCCGAGCTCCCGCCGGTGCGCCTCGTGCGCGCGGGCGAGACGCTCGGCCATCCACCGCGCGTGACCGTCTCGACCTCGTTCGCCTTCGGCGGTGCGAATGCGGCGGTGGTGCTCGCCCGCGACGGGGCGCTCGCGTGACCACGCACGAGATGCTCCCGCCCATCGAGCAGCTCGTGCCGCATCGCGCGCGCATGTCGCTCCTCGATCGCGTCACGCACGCCGCCGACGGTACCGTCACCGCCATCGGCACGGTGCGCGCCGATTCGCCGCTCGCGCACGACGGCGCGATCGGCGGCTGGGTGGCGATCGAGTACATGGCGCAGGCGGTGGCGGCGTACGCGGGCGTCGATGCGCACGCGCAGGGCGGGCCGCCCAAGGTCGGCTTCCTGCTCGGCACCCGCGCACTCGTCTTCACGCCGGAGCGCATCGCGGTGGGGACGACGCTCACCGTCACCGTCGTGCGGCAGCTGCAGGATCCGAGCGGCCTCGGGTCGTTCGACGGCACGGTGACCGGCGACGACGGCTTCCGCGCCACCGCCACGCTTTCCGTCTTCCAGCCCGACGACGTGCAGCGCTTCCTGCAGGAGACCGGTTCGTGAGCGGCGCGGTGCTCGTCACCGGCGCCAACCGCGGCATCGGTCGCGCGATCGCACGTCGCCTGGCGCGCGACGGCCACGACCTCGTGCTCCACTGCCGCGAGCGCCGCGACGACATCGCCTCGCTCGAAGCCGAGCTCGCGACGCTGGGGCGGAGCACGCGCACGCTCTGCTTCGACGTGCGCGACCGCACCGCCGCCGCCGCGACGCTCGGCGCCGACGTCGAGGCGCACGGCGCGCCGTACGGCGTCGTCTGCAACGCCGGCATCACGCGCGACAACGTCTTTCCGGCCATGACCGGCGAGGAGTGGGACGACGTGCTCGACACCAACCTCGGCGGCTTCTACAACGTCGTGCATCCGCTGGTGATGCCCATGGCGCGCAGGCGCGCGCCGGGGCGCATCGTCGTCATCTCGAGCGTCGCCGGCGTCCTCGGCAACCGCGGGCAGGTGAACTACAGCGCGGCCAAGGCGGCGCTCATCGGCGCCACGAAGGCGCTCGCCCTCGAGTTGGCGTCCAGGCAGATCACGGTGAACTGCGTCGCCCCCGGACTCATCGCCACCGACATGACGGCCAACGTCCCCACCGAGCAGCTCCTCCCCCACGTGCCGCTCAGGCGCATCGGCACCGCCGACGAGGTGGCGGCGACGGTGAGCTTCCTCGTCTCGCCCGATGCCTCGTACATCACGCGCCAGGTGATCGGCGTCGACGGGGGCCTCTCGTGAGACGGCGCGTGGTGGTGACCGGCGTGGGCGCGATCAGCCCGCTCGGCAACGACTGGCGCACGGTGCTCGCCTCGCTGCGCGCGATGCGCAACGTGGTGCAGGTGCTCCCCGAGTGGCAGGAGTACGACGGCCTGAACACCTCGCTCGCGGCGCCGGCGGCGAGCTTCGAGCTCCCGCCGCACTTCGATCGCAAGACGACGCGCAGCATGGGGCGCGTGGCGCTCATGGCGACGCTGGCGGCCGAGTGGGCGCTCGCCGACGCGGGGCTGCTCGGCGATCCGTGGCTCAGGAGCGGGCGCGTGGGCGTCGCCTTCGGCTCGTCGTCGGGCACCCAGCTCGCGCTGGCGGAGTTCGCGCGCATGCTGATCGAGAAGAAGACGGCCGGCATCACCGCCACCACGTACCTCAAGATGATGAGCCACACCGCGCCGGTGAACATCGGCGTGCACCTGGGGCTCACCGGGCGCGTGATCCCCACGTCGAGCGCCTGCACGTCGGGAAGCCAGGGGATCGGCTTCGCCTACGAGGCGATCCGCAGCGGGGCGCAGGACGCGATGGTCTGCGGTGGCGCCGAGGAGCTCGACGTCACGCAGGCCGCGGTCTTCGACACGCTCTACGCCACCAGCGTGCGCAACGACCTCCCCGCCGCCACGCCGCGCCCCTTCGACACCGAGCGCGACGGCCTCGTGCTCGGCGAGGGGGCGGGCGTCTTCATCCTCGAGGAGCGCGAGCACGCGCTCGCGCGCGGCGCGCGGATCCACGCGGAGCTGGTCGGCTTCGGCACCAACTCCGACGGCACGCACATCACCGCGCCCAACACCGAGATGATGCGGCAGGCGATGCGCCTCGCGCTCGCCGATGCCGAGCTCCCGGCCGATGCGGTGGGCTACGTGAACGCGCACGGCACCGCCACCGACCAGGGCGACGTCGCCGAGACGCAGGCCACGCACGCCGTCTTCGGCGAGCGGATGCCGATCAGCACGCTCAAGAGCTACATGGGGCACACGCTCGGCGCCTGCGGCGCGCTCGAGGCGTGGATGTCGATCGAGATGATGCGCACCGGGTGGTTCGCGCCGACGGTCAACCTGGAGCAGGTCGACCCGCGCTGCGGCGCGCTCGACTACCTCATGCACGACGGGCGCGCGATCGAGACCGAGTACGTGATGAGCAACAACTTCGCGTTCGGCGGCATCAACACGTCGCTCGTCTTCCGCCGCGCATGAGCCGCGCCACGCCCGTCTCCAGCGCCGCCACGCGCCCCCCGGAGTTCGCCGTCGACCGGCTGCGCGCCGCCGACGCGATCGTCGAGGCGCAGCGCATCGCCTTCGCGCCGTTCGTCTTCCAGGCCACCGTCGCGCTCCGCCGCACGGGCATTCTCGCGGCCTGCGACGTCCCCGACGGCGCGAGCGAGGCGACGATCGTCGCCGCCACCGGACTCGCCGACTACGGCGCGCGCGTCCTCCTCGAGGCGGGGCTCGGCATCGGGCTGCTGGTGCGCAACGGCGGTTCGTACACGCTCACGCGCACCGGCTGGTTCGTGCTGCACGACCGCATGACGATCGCGAACCTCGACTTCTCGCACGACGTCTGCTACCGAGGCCTCTTCGACCTGGAGGCCGCGGTGCGCGAGGGGCGGCCGGCGGGCCTGCACACGCTCGGCGACTGGGCGACGGTCTACGAGGGGCTGACCACGCTCCCCACCGACGTGCGCGGCGCGTGGGACCGCTTTGACCACTTCTACTCCGACGACGCCTTCCCGCTCGCGCTCGACATCGTCGCGCGCCACGCGCCGCGCTCGATCCTCGACATCGGCTGCAACACCGGCCGCTTTGCACGCCAGTGCCTCGCGCGCGACGCGGTGCCGCGCGTGGGGCTCGTCGACCTCCCGGCGATGGCCCGCGCCACGCACGCCGCGCTCGTCGCCGAGGGACTCGGCGATCGCGTGACCGCGCACCCGGCAAACCTCCTCGACCCTGCCGTCGAGCTCCCGCGCGGCTACGACGCGGCGTGGATGAGCCAGTTCCTCGACTGCTTCGCGGAAGACGAGATCGTGCACATCCTGCGCACGGTGCGGCGCGCGCTCCCCGTGGGGGCGCCGGTCTTCATCATGGAGCCGTTCTGGGACCGCCAGAAGCGCGAGGTCTCGGCCTTCTGCCTGCAGATGACGTCGCTCTACTTCACCGCCATCGCGAACGGGAACAGCCGCATGTACGAGAGCGACCGCTTCATCGCGCTCGTCGAGCGGGCGGGGCTGGTGGTGGACGAGCAGCACGACCAGCTCGGCGTCTGCCAGACGCTCCTCGTCTGCCGCGCCTGAGCGCGACGCGGGCGCGGCGCGTGCGGGGCAGCCGATGATCGAACTGGCGGACGTCTCGTTCCGGTATCCGGGGCAGCGCGTCCCCGCGCTCGTCGGCGTCTCGTTCACCGTCGCCGCGGGGGCGCGCTTCGCGCTGCTCGGCGTGAACGGCTCGGGGAAGACGACGCTCCTCACGCTCCTCGCGGGGCTGCGCACACCGGCGGCGGGGACGGTGCGCATCGCGGGGTTCGATCTCGCCACGCGGCGGCGCGAGGCGCAGCAGCGGGTCGCCTTCGTCCCGCAGGAGAACGCGTTCTATCCCACGCTCACCGTGGCCGAGAACCTCGCCTTCTTCGCCGCCATGCGCGAGGTGCCGAGTGCGCTGCGCGCGGGGCGCATCCGCGATGCGGTGGAGGTCACGGTGCTCGGTTCGCTCCTGTCGCAGCGCGCGGGGACGCTCTCGGGCGGGCAGCGCCGTCGGCTGAGCATCGCCGGCGGGCTGCTCGGCGCGCCCGAGCTGCTCCTGCTCGACGAGCCCACCGCGGGGGTCGATCCCGAGGTGCGGGCGCAGCTCGTGGCGTCGATCCGCGAGATCGCCGAGCGCGGGACGACGCTCGTCTACTGCTCGCATCACCTGGACGAGGTGGATGCGCTCTGCACCGACGTGGCGCTGCTCGATGCGGGGCGGCTCCGCTTCCA
>JALOPO010000127.1 GCA_025453855.1 Gemmatimonadaceae bacterium | reverse complement strand
GCTCACGAGACAGGCGGGCCAGACGTCGCGGATCGCGCGCACGCCGGCGAGCACGCCCACGAGCCAGAACGGGACGAGCACCGCGAAGAACGGGAGCTGCCGGCCGGCCATCGCGCTCAGGTCGGCGAGCGGCAGGCCGGTCACCTGTGCGAGCGCGATGATCGGCGTCCCCATGGAGCCGAACGCCACCGGCGCGGTGTTGCCGACGAGCGCGAGCACCGCCGCGCGCAGCGGCGGAAAGCCGAGGCCGATGAGCATCGCCGAGGTCACAAGCCGAGGCCGATGAGCATCGCCGAGGTCACCGCCACCGGCGCGCCGAAGCCCGCCGCCCCTTCCACGAAGGCGCCGAAGGCGAAGGCGATCACGATCACCTGCAGCCGCCGGTCGTCGACGAGCGCGGCGATCGCGCGTCGCGCGAGGGCGAAGCTCCCGGTCATCACGGTCACGTCGTAGAGCGCCACCGCGCCGATGATGATCCAGCCGATCGGGAAGAGGCCGTAGGCGGCGCCGTAGCCCGCGGCGCGCAACGCCAGTCCGGTCGGCATCCCGTAGCCGACGATCGCGATCGTGATCGCCGCGGCGAGCGCCGCCAGCGCCGCCGTCGCCGCACGCACGCGGTGACTCGCGAGGAGCGCCAGCAGCACGAGCGGCGGGAGCGCGGCGAGGAGTGCCGAGGCTGCGACGGAGCCGAGCGGCGCGTACTGCTGCGACCAGGTCACCGGCGCGGCGTCGCGGTGGCCGGATCGGCGTACACCTTGGTGATCAGCACCGTGTAGGCGGGCCCCGCGAGGCGCTGGTGCAGCGTGCCGCGGGGGACGAAGAGCACGTCGCCGGGGCCGAGTTCGACCGTGTCGGCACCGAGCGCGCGTGCCGCGCGCCACTCGTACGGGCGGATGCGACGCGGTGCGTCGAGCGTGCCGCCGAGGGCGAAGCGGGCGCGCCCGCTCAGGATCTGGTGGTAGTCGTCGGCGCGCAGGTGCACTTCGGCCTCGCCGACGCGCCCGTCCTGCGACTCGACGTACGCCGCCGTCTCGCGCCCGTCGCTCCAGGTGACGAAGCTGCGTCGCGTGACCGTCCCGGCGAACGGGGCGCGCAGCGAGTCGGCGACCAGCACGCGCGTACGGTTCACGCCGTCCACGCCGGCGAGCGTATCGGGTACCGCGGCCGGGCGCGGCGTCCGATCCGCGCGCGGCGCGGGCGCGCAGCCGGTCACGAGCGCGATCGCGGCGACGACGATGCCGTGGCCGCCGACCACAGGTCGCATCACGCGTGCGCTGTTCACGACACCACCGCCCGCCGCACGCGCGCCGCGTCGACCTCGATGCCGAGCCCCGCGCCCTGCGGCACGTCGAGGTGACCGTCGCGGAAGGTGCCGCCCACCGGCAGGACGGCGAGCAGGTCGGTGAAGTCGTCCACGTCGGGGAACTCCATGAACGGGCCCAGGTTCGGGAGCGACGCGGCGAAGTGCAGCGTGGCCGCGGTGCCGAGCGTGGGACGCGTGTTGTGCGGGACGATGCGCCTGCTCGTGGCCTGCGCGAGCGCGGCGATCTTGCGCGCCTCGGTGATCCCGCCGCACTTGATCACGTCCGGGTTGAGCAGGTCGACGCCGGCGCGATCGATCACGTCGCGATGCTGCCAGCGCGTGTACTCCTTCTCGCCGGAGATGACGTGCAGGTCGAGCGCCTCGACGACCTGGCGCAGCGCTTCCGGCACCTGCGAGCTCACCGGCTCCTCGAAGTAGCGCACGCCGAGCTCGCCGGCGAGCCGGCGCCCCATCTCGATCGCGCGTGCCGGCGTGTAGCCGCCGTTGATGTCGACGATCAGCTCCACGCCGTCGCCGACCGCGCGCCGCACCGCCTGCGCGTAGGCGAAGGTGGGATCGGGATACGGATCGACGTCGCGCTCGCGCAGCTGCATGCGGAGCTTGACCGCGGTGAAGCCGCGCGCCACGAACCTGGCCGCGCGCTCCCCCGCCTGCGCCGCCGTCATGCGCCGCCCGCCGTCGACGCCGAAGCTCCCGTAGGCGCGCACGCGATCGCGGCGCGCGCCGCCGATCAGCTTGTGCACCGGGAGCCCGGCGAGCCGGCCGCGCAGGTCCCACATGGCGATGTCGATGCCGGCGATCGCGTACGGGAGCACCCCCGACGGCCCGAGGTCGAGGTGCGTGAAGAAGAGGTCGTCCCAGATCGGCTCCGCATCCCACGCGCGCCTGCCGACCACCTGCGCGCGCATCGCGCTGCGGATGAAGGTCGCCACGAGGTCGCGGTTGTTGGGGCTCGACTCGCCCCACCCCGAGATGCCGGCACTCGAGACGACCTCGATCACGATCGCCTTGCGCAGCATGTAGGTGCGCACGTCGGTGATGGTCACGTCGGCGATCGCCGCCCGCGCGGCCGTCGATGCTCGCGCGGGGGCGGGCGACTGGGCGGCGAGCGGCGCGGGCACGAGCGGCGCCGTCGCCAGCGCCGCCGCCCCGCCGGCGAGGGTGCGCACCACGTCGCGTCGCGTCCTCACGAGGGGACCACCGCGCGGCGCACCGCCGCCTCGTCGGGGGTGAGGCCGAGGCCGGGGCGCATCGGCACGTGCAGGAAGCCCTCGCGGAAGACGAGCGGCTCCGGGAAGAGCGCGAGCTGGGCGCGGAACTCGTCGACGTCGGGATACTCGATCACCGGCCCGCAGTTGCGGATCGACGCCACGAAGTGCAGCGACGCCGCGGTGCCCAGCGCGGGGCGCGTGTTGTGGCAGATGATCGGCTTGTCGTAGGCCTGCGCGATGGCGGCGATCTTCTTCATCTCCGTCAGCCCGCCGGCCTTGATCGTGTCGGGATTCAGGTAGTCGGGCTCCGCATCGGTGATGAGCTCGCGGAGCTGCCAGCGCGTGTACTCCTTCTCGCCGGCGATGATCGGGACGTCGAGTGCCCGCACCACTTCGGCCGTGAGCCGGTGCGTCTGGTCGCTCACCGGCTCCTCCAGGAACCAGACGTCGAGCTCGCCCTGCAGCCGCTTGCCGAGCTCGATCGCGCGCGCCGGCGTCCAGCCGTTGTTGATGTCGACCATCAGCTTCACCTCGGGGCCGATGGCCGCGCGCACGGCACGTGCGTAGTCCAGCACGTAGTCCGGCTGCGGATCCTGCTGCAGCTCGCGGATCTGCATGCGCAGCTTCACCACCGTGAAGCCGGCCTGCACGAACTTGCGCGCCTTGGCCGCGGCGTCGGCCGGCGTCAGGCGCCGGTTGGTGCCGATGCCGAAGCTCCCGTAGGCGCGGATGCGGTCGCGATAGCGCCCGCCGAGCAGGTCGCAGGCGGGGAGCGCGAGCCGCTTCCCCATCAGGTCCCACAGGGCGAGGTCGATCCCGGCGATCGCGTTCGGGAGCGCACCGCCGGGACCGAGATCGTGATTGCCGTAGAACATGCGGTCCCAGATCCGCTCCACGTCGAACGGATCCTCGCCGATCACGAAGCGCGCGAGCTCGTGCCGGATGAACGCCTCGGCCACCGGGATGCTGTCGGGCGCCGCCTCGCCCCAGCCCACCGTGCCGTCCTCGTCCTCGAGGCGCACGAGGAGCGCGTCGGCGAGGCGGAAGGTCTGCAGCGTGCGGATGCGCGTGACGCGCGCCGGTGCCGCCGCAGCGGGCGGCACCGACGGCGGTGGTGCCGCCCATGGCGCGCGACGCGCCGCCACGGCGGCACCGAGGAGCCCCAGCACCGCGCGGCGGGTCGCCATCACGTCGTCCTCGGCAGCGGAAGGAGGGTCGGGCTCAGTAGGTGTAGCGGAAGCCGAAGAGGAGCGACCGCCCGTACGTCTCGTAGAAGCGCGCGCGTGCGGTGGCCGATCCCGGCTGGCCGATCGTGCGCCGTTCGGGGGTGTCGAGGAGGTTGTTGAGTCGCACGAAGGCCTCCACGGGGCCCTGGAGCTGCTTGGCGCCCGAGATGTCGAGCTGCGTCTCCTCGCGGTACCAGATGTCGCGCGCGGCGTCGCTGCCGATCTCGTCGAGGCGATCGGAACGGTAGTTCAGCGTGGCGGTGAACTGCAGCCCGGCGCCGCGATCGTCGTAGGTGAGCGCCACGTTGCCGGTGTGGCGCGGCGTGTTCAGGAACGGCAGCTCGCGGTTCACCGCGCCGATGTCGTACGACGCGGTGGTCCGGGCGTACGAGTAGGTCGCGTAGACGCCGAACGGGCGGAGGACGCGGAGCGCGTCGGGGAGGCGCGCGAAGCGGTAGCTGAGCGCCCCCTCGATGCCGTAGATGGTCGCCGCGTTGCCGTTGATCGACGTGATCCGCTCGTCGCCGGTGGCGACGTTGTAGACCTCGCGGGTGCGCGCGATCGGATTGCGCAGGAACTTCGCGAAGCCGCCGATCTGCAGCAGGCCGAGGTCGCCCGTGTAGCGCTCGAACATCAGGTCGACGTTCCGCGCCGTCGTCGGGCGCAGCGTCGGGTTCCCGACGATGCTGTCGCCGTCCTCGTTCTGGAAGCGCGAGTCGACGAGCGGGAAGTAGTCGGGGCGCGCCAGGCCGGAGCTGTACGCCAGGCGCACGTTCGAGTTCTGCGTCGGGCGGTAGGTGAGGTGCGCCGACGGCAGGATGTTCGAGTAGGTCGTGCGCGTGCGCACGCGCACGTCGGGCGCGGTGGCGGTCGCCCCCGGCGCGGTGGTGAACATCGTGAACGAGGTGTTCTCGAGGCGCGCGCCGGCCACCAGCGTCCACTGCGTGCCGCGGTTGAAGGTCCCCATCGCGTAGCCGGCGCTGATCAGCTCGTCCACGTCGTAGTTCGTGTAGAGGCCGCGCCGCTTGTCCTCCACCAGGCTGTCGGTGCCGGTGGCGGTGCGACGCAGCCCGAACGCGCGGTACTGCTCGTTCAGGAAGGTGACGTCGTCGAAGCGCGACGGGTTGCTCCCCGCCATCTGCACCGACGACGCCGTGAGCGGCGCGTGCTGGAAGTAGCGCGAGTCGAAGACCTTGTCGCGCTGCAGCGCCTTGGCGCCGAACTTGATCACCTGCTCGCCGCCGGCGGTGCGGATCGGGAACGAGTAGTCGGCGCGCCCCTGCCGCGTCTCCTCGCGATGGAAGAAGGGGATGCGCTCCACGAAGCGCAGGTTGTAGACGGGCGTCGAGACGAAGTCGCGCGTCGCGTCGAGCGAGCGCAGGAAGCTGTTGGTGGCCGTGCGGAGCTCGCCCGCCGTGCGGCGGAAGTTGTAGATCGTGCGGTCGGGCTGCCGCTCCTCGCCCTGCCCGTAGCCGACGATGTACTCCAGGCGCCCGCGGCCGAGGCGGTGGTCGCCCGCGAGGTCGACGGTGGCGAGGCGGCGCGCCTCCACCTGGTTCCGCAGGAAGTGGTCGTTGCGCCCGTTGTCGGTGGTGCGGAAGTCGGCGCGGCGCCGGATCTCGTCGCTGTCGTACCAGTTGCCGGTGGTCGCGAGCCGCATCGAGTGGTCGGGCGAGAAGCGCACGTCGAAGCTCCCCACGAGCCCCAGCCGCTCGCGCGCCAGGTCGCGATCCTCGCTCCGGCGACGGTTGAGCACCGTGTCGGTCGCCGACCCGTTGTCGCTCACGAAGAAGTCGGTCCAGCTCACCGTGCCGCGCTGGTTGCGCAGGTACGAGCCGTTGAGCAGCACGCCGACGCGATCGCCGAAGAAGCGGCGGCCGAGCGTGGCGCGTCCGTTGCCGAGCTGGTTGGTGTAGATCGACTGCAGCTCGGGCGGTCGGTTCTGCCCGACGCCGAACTCGAATTCGGCGCGACCGCGCGTGGGGGCGGTGGCGAGCTGGAAGTCGATCTGCCCGCCGATCGCGTCACCGTCGAGGTCGGGCGAGAGCGCCTTGTTCACGCGGATCGCCTGCACGATGTCGGCCTGGATCGTCTCCAGCGACGTCGAGCGCGCGTTGGCCGTCGACTCACCGAAGCGCGGGTTGGCGCTCGGCGCGCGCTGGCCGTTGATCGTGACCGCGTTCAGCTCGGCGCCGAGGCCGCGGATCTGCACCAGCTCGCCCTCGCCCTCCTCGCGCTGCACCGAGACGCCGGGGAGCCGCTGCACCGCCTCGGCCGCGTTGCGATCGGGAAAGCGCTGGATCTGCTCCTGCGCCACGATCGTCGCGATCGTCGGCGACGTCTTCTGCTGG
>JALOPO010000126.1 GCA_025453855.1 Gemmatimonadaceae bacterium | reverse complement strand
CCGTCCACGCGATCGCTCCCGCGATCGGCATGGCGAGGAAGCGGTTGCCGACGAAGGCGGCGTGCTGTGCGTCGAGGGAGGTCGGGGCAGGACGGGCGGTCATGGCGATCCGGATGGGGATGCTGCGGCCTACGTCACGTCATGGGCCACCGTTTCGGGCTCCATCGGCCGGTGCCGAACGCGATCGGCAGCGCGAACGTCGCCCCTGGCCGCCCGCGCTCCACGCACCCGGTCGGATGGCAGCCTGCGCCAGACGGCATCGCCTCGCGCGGTCATGGCGCGACGCTACGAACCGACCACGTACGCGATCCAGGTCGGCCATCCGGGCGGCGCCACCGCGCTGGCTCCCGGCGCGCGCACTCCATCGTGACGCGACGGCCTCGTCGTCGGCCACGATGCGGGCTGCGGACTGGTCGTCGGCGCGGCAGGCTGCCGCATCCGCGACAAGACGGGCGGGCTCCCCACGCGCGGCTGCGGACGTGGGGTCGCAGGCCCCGTCGGCAACCTCTCCGGACCGCCCAGGACGCGCACGTTGTTCGAGCGGTTGCGATCGATCCAGAGATACCGTGGATCGATCTCGACCGACGTGGGGATGGCGTCGAGCACGGTGCGTGCGACGAAGCGGCCGCTCCGATCGGTGCGTGCGGCGAGGCGCTGCGTGCCTGCCGGTGCCAGCGCGGCGGACGTCGGCACACGAATGGAGAGCTCGACCTCCCGGTCGGCGACCCCGCGCTCGTCGCCTTCCCGCACCGCGCCCCCGACGACGGTGAGGTGCACGCGGCCGTCGTGGCGCTCCAGCTGCGTCGAGTCGATGCGCAGGTCGTGCACGTGGCGCGCGTCCAGCCACTCCGCGATGCGCAGCGAATCGGCGGCCGTGCGTGCCTCGCCGTCGAGCGCCTGTCGCAACGTCACGGTCGTGGCGGCGCCCAGCGGCCCCCCGTCGCTCGTCAGCACCCGACGCAGCGCGCGCCGCATGGCCCCGTCGCCCAGCGCGGCGTGCAGCGCGTGCAGCGCGATCGCCGCCTTGCCGTAGAAGAGATGGTCGCCCTCGTACCCCGCATCGGCGAGCGCGGGCTCCGGTCCACCGAGGCGCGCCCGACCGGCGAGGTAGCGGTCGTGATCGAACGCCAGCATCGGCGGCAGCGCGTCCTCGCCATGCACGGAGGCGACGACGCGCTGTTCCGCGTACTTGGCCAGCCCCTCGACGATCAGCGCGGCACCCGCGACGTCGGCGGGGGTCACGGTCCCGCCCCACCACTGGTGTGCGACCTCGTGGCCGATGCGACGCAGCAGCAGGTCCACCCCCTCGTACCTGGCGTCGAGGCGCATGCCGCGATCCTCGGTGAGGAGCACGGTGCCGGGACGGGCGACGGCCCCGAAGCCCCATCCGGCCGGCAGCTCCACGAGGCGGAGCGTGCGGTGCCCGTATGGCCCGAAGCGCGCGACCAGCTCCCGCAGCGACACGGCCGCCGCGTCGAGCACGCGCGGCACGTTCTCGCCGTGTGCCGGATGGAACCAGAGCTCGACCGACGTGGCGTCCACGGTGCGACGCTGCACCGCGTAGCGCCCCACGACCACGGCCAGGCGTGGCGGGGTCGCGATGTCCTGCACGTACTCGGCCACGCGGTGCGCGCCCACGATCGACTCGCGACGGCGCTCGCCGGTGCCGAGCGCCCTCGACGCGCTGTCGGTGACGATGACGAGGCGTGACGTCATCCAGGCCCGCGCCGGCCCCTCGCGCCGGCGGCGCGCCAGCAGGTCGGCCGTGTCGGCGCGCGGCAGCAACCGGGCGGTCGCGGCGCCGAGCGCGAAGCGTGCGCGGGTCGCCGAGTCGGCGATCTCGAACCGCCCCTGATAGCCCGTCACCGGGAGCAGGTCGTCCGTCGCGAGGTAGCTGCCGTTGCTCGTCACCGCGCGATCGTAGCCGGTCGCGCGCGGGCGCGTGCGGTCGATCCGCACGCGATACCGCAGCAGCGTCGACTCCCCGCGCCCGAGGGGAGTCGGCAGCGCGATGGCGTACGTCGGGTAGTGCGCGAGCGGTCGCGTGGCCGCTCTGCCCGCGATGCTCGCCTCGGCGACGATCGCATCCGGATCGAACGTCAGCCAGACGGTGTCGATGACGCGCGCCTCGGCGTTGTGCAGGCGAAGCCGGCCCGTCACGTCGACGCGCGGTGCATCGGCCGTCAGGCGCACGGTCAGGTCGGCATGCGCGATGCGAGGGTGCGGTCGCTGCTGGATCGCGCGGAATCGCCGCTCGTAGCCGGCGCGCCAGGCCAGCCCCTGCTCCGCCGAGCGCCAGCGGTCGCCCGCCCATGTCACGTTCCAGATGGCCGCGATCACGGCGAACGTCACCAGGCTCACGCCCGCCAGCACGCGTCGCCAGCGTCGGTGATCCGGTGCGCGCAGCCGCCGCAGCCGCACGTGCAGCGTCTCGCCGTCGCCGCGCGGTCGCACCCCCCACGCCAGCACGAGCAGCCACACGGCGATCACCGTCCAGTAGCCCATGAACACCAGGTGCGAGCCCCACGAGGGGCCGAAGCCATCGAAATCGGACCAGCGGAGGCGTGGCGCGTCCGGAAAGCGCGTCATCGGATGCGCCAGACCGAGGCTCGATCCGGCGACGTGCAGCGCGAGCACGACGACGCCGGCGCCCAGGCCACCCCACCGCGTGCCCACGATGGCATGCAGCGCACAGAAGACGATCGTCCAGAGCAGCAGGGGCCACGCGGTCACGAGCGCGTGCATGGCGTAGACGCGTCCCTCGACCGCGGCGCCCCCGAGCGCGAGCTGCACGCCGATGGCGACACACACGGCAGCGGAGAGCGCCAGCCCGACGATCGACAGGAGCGCCAGCACACGGGCCAGCATCGTCACGCCGTCGCGTCGCGCTGTGGCGTCGAGCACGGCGTCGAAGCGCGTGAGTCGATCGCGCCACATCACGTCGGTGGAGAACCAGACGAGCATGAAGACGCCGAGCGCGGCCACGGGATCGGTGGCGCGCCGCGCGAGCGTGGCGCTCGTCGGGAGCAGGCGCGTGCCGTACTCGCCCGCACCGAGGTTCTGGAGCAGCTCGATCGCCACCACGACGCCGAGGCCGAGCAGCAGGACGCGGATCGGCCAGCTGCCGGCGAGGAGGCGCAGCTCGAGGGCGAGCGTGGCGCGCAGCTCGGCGTGGAACGGCGCGGCCGACGTCGCGGCGGGACGATACCCACCGGCGCCCGCGGCGGCGGCGGCGACCACGCCCGCGTCGCCACCGACGCGTCGACCCCGGACGAGTCGACCGCCGCGTGTGGCGCGTCGTGCCTCGGCCGCGTCGATGCGGATGGCGGCGCCGAGCGACAGGAGCGCCACCGTGAGCCAGAGTGCGCGATTCGCCAGCAGGCGCCCGGTGATCGCGACGAGCTCGCGACCGCGCTCCACCGCCGTCCAGTAGCGCACCTGCTCGAAGACGGCCGACAGGCCGAATGGATCGAGCACGGAGGCGCGGGCGAGCGCGGCCGGCGTGGCGGGTGCCCCCGCAGCGAAGAGCGGCGAGGCCACCGCGAAGGCGGTCAGCATGTACGCCGCGAAGAGGCCCACGGCACCGACGTAGGTCGCCATTGCGCTCCGCCCCATGCTCGCGACGAGCACGAGCACCGCGGTGACGAGCACGATGTTCGGCACCACCAGCACGAGGAACGGCCGCAGGTAGGTGGCGGCCGCGAAGGGACCGACGCGCGCCGGATCGGTGACGACGAACGGCGCCACGGCGAGTGCGATGGTGGCGATGCCGAAGACGAGCGCGCCCGTGCACACGACGACCACGCTGCGCACCAGCAGCAGGCGCGCCGATCCCGCCGACTGCGCGCGAACGAGCTCGAGAGCACCGTGTTCACGGTCGCGCAGGACGGCGTGCACGGTGAAGAGCGTCTGGGTCACGAGCGCCCAGAGCGACAGGAGCCCGAGCGAGTGCGTGACGGCCACCGGGGCGTTGACCGGGATGCCGGCGGCGGCATAGCGCGTCGCGACCATCGTGACCGCGAGCGCGGACAGCGCGCCGGCGGCGACGGGCACCATCCAGCGTCGCCACTGGTAGCGCACCTCGAAGCGCAGCAGCGCCAGGAGATCGATGGTGCTCATCGCGCCACCGTGACGGCGCCGCGGCGCGCGCCGGCCACCTCCCCGTCCGCGCCGCGCTCCAGCGCACTCCGGTAGACGTCCTCGAGGTCGGGCGACGCAGGGTTGAACGCGTCCGACGGCGCGCGCTCACCGAGGACGCGCAGCCTCACGGCGCCGGCCACGCGCTGCATCGAGAGCACGCGGTGCGGCGGCGCGACCGTCGGTGTGTCGGCGGCGCGCGCCACCGTCGTCACCCACACCCGATCGTGGAGCTCGCGGATCAGGTCATCGGGCGCCCCCTCGCGAACGACGCGGCCGCCGTCGAGGATCGCGAGCCGCGAGCAGAGCTGCCGGACGTCCTCGACGATGTGCGTGGAGAGCAGGACGACGACCGAATCGCCGATCTCGGCCAGCAGGTTGTAGAAGCGCGAGCGCTCGACCGGGTCGAGCCCGGCGGTGGGCTCGTCGACGATGAGCAGTCGCGGATCGCCGAGCAGCGCCTGCGCCACGCCGAAGCGCTGCCGCATCCCCCCGGAGAAGCTGCTCACGGCGCGATGCCGGTGCGGCCAGAGGTTCACCTGCGCGAGCAGCGCCTCCACCTGCTCGCGTCGCGCCGCGCGATCGGCGAGCCCCTTGAGCACGGCGAGATGGTCGAGCAGGACGACCGCCGAGACGCCCGGGTAGACGCCGAAGTCCTGCGGCAGGTAGCCGAGCCGACGGCGGTGGGCGGTGGGGTCCGCGTGGATGGGCCTCCCCGCGAAGACGACCGACCCGCTCGTCGGCTCCTGCAGCGTCGCGACGGTGCGCATGAGCGTCGACTTGCCGGCACCGTTCGGCCCGAGGAGGCCGAAGAGACCGGGGGCCACCGAGAGCGAGACGCCGCGCAGTGCGTGGACGCCGGACGGGTAGCGGACGTGGAGACCCGAGATCGTGAGCATCGCGTGCCGTGGACAGGGGGGAGGGGTCGCCCGCACTACCGGCCCCTCCGACGCGAAGTTTCAGTTGATCACCACGAGTGGTCACGTTAAGCTGGCACTTAATGCTGCATCTCTCGGATCTCGACTTCTTCGCCACCGTGGCGCACTCCGCGTCGCTGGCCGCCGCGGCACGGGCGCTCAACGTCAGCTCGTCGGCCGTGACGCAGCGGCTGCAGGATCTCGAGCGCCGGGTGGGGGCGCGGCTGATCGATCGGCGCAGTCGCCGCGTCGTGCTGACGGACGAGGGCGAGATGCTCGCGGTGCGGGGGGCGTCGATCAGCGACGCGGTGGCCGACCTGGGCGAGGCGCTCTCGCGGCAGGGCGACGTGGTCCGCGGTCACCTGCGGGTGCTGGCGCCCTTCGGCTTCGGGCGCGCGCACATCGCACCCGTCGTCGCGGCCTTCGCGGCACGGCATCCATCGCTCTCGGTCGAGCTCACGCTCACCGATCGGCTGCAGCGGCATCCCATGGCGCAGTGGGATCTCGCCATCCTCATCGGCACGCGGCGCGATGCGCGGATGACGATCCGCACGCTGGCACCCAACGACCGCGTGCTCTGTGCGGCCCCCGCCTATCTCGAACGCGCCGGCGCGCCGCGCGCCCCTCGCGATCTCCTCGACCACGCGTGCCTGGTGGTGCGCGAGAACGACGAGGACGTGACGGTGTGGGCGCTGCACGCGGCGTCGACGGGCACGACCCGCGTGCGCATCACGCCACGCCTCGCCAGCAACGATGGCGATGTCGCGCGAGGCTGGGCACTGGCGGGACACGGCATCCTG
>JALOPO010000125.1 GCA_025453855.1 Gemmatimonadaceae bacterium | reverse complement strand
TCAGTACTCCGCGAAGATCCGCTGCACCGCGCGCGGCTCGCGCGTGCGCGTGAGCGCGAGCATGAGGAGGATGCGCGCCTTGGCCGGCGTGAGGTGCTGCGTCGCCACGAGCGGCGGGGCGCGGCGCTCGAGCGCGCGCAGCGAGTCGAGCGCCGTCGCGGGCGGCGCGAGCGTGTCGAGCTCCGCCTCCTCGCGTGGCGCCGCGCGATCGACCTGGTCGCCCGACGGGAAGGCGGTCGCCACCACCACGCCGCGCTGCCGGAGCGCGCGATAGGCGTCGCCCTCGCCGCGCGTGAAGCCGGTGCCCGCGACGACGATCCCCGCCGGCAGCGCCCCGTCATCCATGCGCGGCCCCGCGTTGCCGACGTACGACGCATGCAGCTCCACGGTCGGCAGCGAGTCGATGGCGCCCACGTCGAATTCGCTCGCGCGGCCGAAGCGGCGGGCCGGCGCATAGAAGAAGACCGGCCCGTCGTTGGTGACCACGCCGAGCATCCCCATCTCGCCATCCCCGAAGCCGCCCACGCGCGCGTACTGCTTGCGCACGTCGCGCGCCGAGACGAGGCGGTCGTCGAGCGTCACGATCACCCCCTTGCCCGCGGCGAGCGGCGAGGCCGCGGTGCGGATCGCGCCGAGGAGGTTCACCGGTCCGTCGGCCGAGAGCCCGGTGGCGGGGCGCTGCGCACCGACGAGGACGACCGGTCGATCGCTGCGCACCGTGCAATGGAGGAAGAACGCCGTCTCCTCGAGCCGCGACGTGCCGTGCGTGATCACCACGCCGGCGAGGTCGGGGCGATCGCGCAGGACGGCGTTCACGCGTCGCGACAGCGCGAGCCACTGCTCGGGGGTGATCCAGGTGCTCGGCACGTTCGCGAACTGCTCGGTCTCGACCTGCGCGATGCGATCGAGCCCCGGCACCGAGGCGAGGAGCTGCGGCGCGGTGAGCTGGCCGGCGCGGTAGGCGGCGGTCGTGCCGGGGCGATCCTGCGTGCCGGCGATGGTGCCGCCGGTGGCGATGACGAGGACGCGGGGGAGCGGTGCCGTGGGGCGCTGGGCGTGCGCGAGCGGCGCACGGGCGATGCACGTGCCGACGACGAGCGGGAGCAGGGCGAGCGAGCGCATGGCGGGGACGCTACCGCCCGGTGCGCGCCGGCGCACGGGGGCCGTGCGCACCATGTCAGCGTGTGCGCACCGCCGCCTGCTCCACCTGCCCCATGTCGGTCTCGAGCAACCGCTGCAGCGGCCCCGGCTCGTAGCGCAACGGATAGGCGAACGGGCTCCCGAACGCCTGGATGAAGAAGAGGATCACGCCCGAGAAGGCGCCGAACGCCGCCAGCATCAGGCGCACCGAAGAAGCTGGCGGTGACCAGGATCAGGCCGACCAGCGCCGGCACCCAGAACACCGCACCGAAGTCGCGCACCGCGTACTCGCGTCGCTGGTGCCGCAGTTCGGTGACGTCGCTCAGGCGCCGCACCATCCGCTCGCGCAGCGACTGCTCGCGCGGTGTCGCGGGGACGAGATCGAGCGCCGCCAGGTAGGCGCGATCGCGCGCGTCCCACGTGACGTTCGAGAGCCGGTGCTCGCGGCCGAGCACCGCCCACTCGCGCTCGACGACGAGGCGCACGTACTCGCGCACCGCCTCGCGCACCGGTCGTGCGGCGCCGCCGTAGCGCCCCGCGTCCGCGTAGACGTCGCTGATCGCCGCGGCCTCGCGCGTGAGCCCCTGGCGCACCGCCTGGTACTCGCCGAGCTGCTGCGAGTAGACGAGCGCGAGGAGCACGCCGTAGAGCGCGGCCACGCGGAAGCCGATGCCGGCGGCGGCGTCGCGCGTGGCGAGGCGATAGTCGTGTCCGTCGGCGGGCGGGTCGGCGCCGGCGGCGCGTGCGGGGGGCGGGATGAGGCGGCGCGTCGCCTCGTGCACCATGAGCACGAGGGCGATCGTCCCGCCGATCCACCCCGCCGCGAGCAGGAGGTTGAGCGCGACGCTCACGGCGTCGCGCTGCAGGCGACCGGCGCGAGCCGCACGCCGCCGAAGCGCGTCGCGCGCCCGCCGCGGTAGGTGAAGCGCCCGCGCTCCAGCACGAGCGGCGAGTCGGACTCCACGAGCGTCCCCTGCTCGAGCCGGAAGGCCGCGTCGCGCGCGGAGAGCAGCCCCTCGCTGTAGTAGTGGTAGGTGCCGGTGATGGTGCTGTCGGCACCGATCGTCGCCTCGAGCGCCCCGTCGTTGCCGTCCTTCCGCGCGAGCGCGTAGGTGAGGCGGCCGGTGACGCTGCTGTCGCGCACGAAGAGCGTGGCGCTGATGCGACCGGTGGAATCGCTGGCGGCGAAGCAGCGCGGCGCGGGCATGGCGAGCCCCGCGATGCGGCGACGGTAGAGCTGCCCGTCGGCATCGACCAGTGCGGTGGTGCCGTCGCCCTCGCGGCGCGGGACGAGGCGATGCGCATCGACGCTGGTGACGCGATTGCCGATGCTCGCGGTCACGATCACGATGGTGTCGCCCGCACGTCGCCAGAGGTCGTGCCGGAGCGTCGCCATGTCGATCGACTGGGCGTGGCCGCCGGGCGCGAGGCGGAAGCCCTGCTCGGCGCCGGGCTGGCCGGGGACGGGCTGCACCCAGTCGCCCAGCAGCGCGTCGGCGCCATCGACGCGCACGCTGTCGGTACGCGTCGTGGCCGGCGTGGTCGTCGCACCGCCGGCGGAATCGCTGGCGCGATCGACGGGGCGCGCGTCGCGGGTGGTGCAGGCGGTGAGCGTGACGAGGATGACGGCGGCGCCACGGATGACGTGCGTGGCAGCGGGGACGAACGCGGCGCGACGGCGCGACACGGGTGCCTCCTGGCAGGGGACTCGACGAGCGGGGGGCGGCGCGAGGTGGGGCGCTCGCGCGGGGGAGCGGGCACGTGCGAGGGCCGTCGACGGGAGGCGGCGACGGCGCTCAATGCTACGCGTCGGCGTACCGGCGCGCTCCCCCTCCATGCGTGCTGGCGGTCACGGGCGTGCCACCGGCGCGCGGATGCCGCGTGCACGCGTGCACGTGCGGGCCACGCCTCGCCGGGGCCTGGTGGCGATCGCCGCACTCTTGCCGACGTGCGTGCCGCGCGGCAGCGTGTCATCCCCCGTACGCCCATCCCGACGTCACGCGACCGAGGCCCGCATGTCCGACACCCGTGCCACCGCCCTCACCCCGTCCCACCTGCTGCAGCACTGGCAGGCGCACCGTCGCCTCACGCGCAAGGTCATCGAGGCGTTCCCCGCCGACGTGCTCTACACGCACAGCGTGGGCGGCATGCGTCCGTTCGGCGAACTCGCCAACGAGATCGTGGGGATGGCGGTCCCGACGCTCGAGGGACTCGTGACCGGCGACTGGGGACGCTACGCGCCGGCGCGCGCGACGACGCAGGCCGAGGTGCTCGCGCTGTGGGATGCGGCCACGCCGCGCATCGACGAGCTCTTCGTGCAGGTGCCGGATGCGCTCTGGCCCGAGGTGCGCACCGCGTTCGGCGCCTTCACGATGCCGGTGATCGATCTCGTGCTCTACGTGATCGACAACGAGATCCACCATCGCGGGCAGGGGACGGTCTACCTGCGTTCGCTCGGCATCGCGCCGCCGCAGTTCTTCGATCGGGGGTGAGGGCGCAGCCACCGCATGGGTCGTGGTGGCATCACTGGCGCGAACAGCTGCCGGTCTGTCGCCGCTCAAGCAGCACGGCGCGAGGAGGAAGCTGTCGTTCCCGGGAACTCCGATGATGTTGCAGGATGCGCCACGTCCGGCGCTGGCAATCGTGGGCATCCCGACACGCCGGAGCAGACCACGGCGTGTTGGGTGACCTCGCAGCGGCTGCGTACACGGCAGGCGATGCAGGCGTACGCGAACGCCTTGACGTGACGCGCGGAGGTGCGACGCACAGGCTGCCGCCCCGGCCGCTGATGGCGTGGCAGCGATACCGCGATACGATCTGCGACATGGCCGGCGCTTCCTGCATGGGTGGCTCGCTGGCGCCGTCGATCGATGCGGCGTGCCGAGCGCGCCTCGCCGTGGAGTGGTCGGCTCGGATGGTCGGTGTGCTGCGGAGCACGCACTGACGAGGCGTCGGGCGGTCGCTTCGTTCGTCACGCGCGTTCATGTCCCGCCCGCGGTCCGCGTCACGAGAGTACTGCTCAGGCGCGCGACGCGGGACCCGGTCCTCCTGCGGGCGCCCGCGGGCGCGACGCCCGCACCGGGAGCTGCGACTGCAACGCCGCGAGCAGCGCGGCGCGCTCGGGCGTGAGCACGGCGTCGGCGGGACCGGCGAGGGTCGCGGGCGTCGACGCGTGCGGCGTGCTCGCCGCGGCGCTCGCGGGCGTCACCGTCGCCACCGCCGGGCCGGCCGGCGCGGCCGACGTCCCGCGCGGCGCAGGCGCTGTCGCATCGTCCGGTTCATCGACCACCGACGCCGTCACCTGCGTCGGTACACGCGAGCGTGCCCGTGCCGACTCCACGCGGCACTCGGCCAGCGCATCGCGCAGCGCCTCCCACACTTCGGGATCGTCAGCGGGCGGTTGCGATGCGAGCGCGGCGCGCGCCGTCGCCATCGCGGCGGCGGTCAGCGGGCCGTCGTGCACGAACAGGTCGAGGGCGCGCCAGCGTGCGAGGTCGCGCGCGAGCCGCGTGCCCGGCCCCATGGTCGCCAGCGCGGGATCGACGACACCGGCCACCAGGCGTCGCACTCGCGATGCCGCCACGAGGCCGACCACGCCCCCCGCGAGCAGGCCGATCGCATCGGCCGCGCGCATGGTGAGCAGCGCGTGCGCGAGCGAGCGGCCACCGATCGCCCCCGCCAGCGGGAGCGCGACCATCGCGGTGCCGAGCACCCCGGCGGTGATCGTGCGCCACCACTCGCGCACGCGCGCGGCTCGCTCGAGCGCGGCGGGGAGCGCGAGCAAGGCGTCGGTGGGCGACGGCACGCCATCGGCGTCGAGCGTCGCGACCGGCGCCTCGAGCAACGGGTGCACGAGCGTCTCCACCCCCACCTCGGCGAGAGCCGCGGTGAGCGGGGCCGCGATGGCGCGATCGCTGGCGGGCGTGAGGCGGGGCATGCGGGGTGGCGGGCGACCGTGACGCGGCAACGTGCGCGAGCGGGGCGGGCGTGCGCGACGCGGATGCGCACGCTCGTCGTCGGCGCGCGTCGCGTGCGGCAATCCGCACGTGTGCATGACGATCGTGCGCATGATCCGTTGCGTCGCGTGGAGTGCATCATCCGCTCAGGACGCGCAGCGGTCGCTGTGCATGACGCGCAGCTGTCAGCCCGCGTTCACCTGACAGTCACCCTGACGGTCACCTGTCAGTCACCCTGACGATCACCTGTCAGGGCGCACCGTTGACGCGTCGGGCGCGAGCCAGTCGACGGTGACGGTGCGCAACGGCCCGGTGGTGAGCCCGGCGCGCGTGCGCACCATCGCGCGTCGCCGGCGGCACGCTCGACCGCCAACGCGGCTGTGTCGCCCTCGACTCGCGCCCCGGTGTCCGGCCGCCGACCGGCGCGCGCGGCGCGCCACCCCACGCGCATCATCGCGTCCGGCGGCAAGCCGCCGGGTTGACATAGTGTACGGCGCACACCGAGACTTGGTGTATGCCAGACACCATGGCGGCGGAGCAGGACGCCCCGGGGCTCGGACCGACCGTCACCACGGTCGTCGCGCTCTTCACCATCCGCGACGACGCGCTGCACGCGCTCCTCGTGCCGCACGGGGACGGGTCGCATGCCCTTCCCGGCGGCGCGCCCGCTCCGGCCGAAGGGCTCGATGCCGCCGCCCGTCGCGTGCTGGCCACGGCCAGCGGCGCGCAGCACGTCTGGCTCGAGCAGCTCTACACCTTCGGCGACCCGCAGCGCGACCCGCGCCGCGCCGAAGTGGCCGTGGCGTGGTACGCGCTCGTCGCCGACGATCGCGCGCCGCACGTGCCCGGGCACCGCGCGACCGCCGCATCCCCGCGCCCCGCCGACGACGTCGCGCCCGCCGCGCCCGCGCTCTCCGCGCGCTGGTGGCCGGTGACGGCGCTCCCGCCGCTCGCGCTCGACCATCGCCGCATCGTCGACTACGCGATCCAGCGGCTGCGCAACAAGCTCGAATACACGACCGTCGGCTTCCAGCTCCTCCCGGCGCGCTTCACGCTCGGCGAGCTGCAGCGCGTCTACGAGGCGATCCTCGGTCGCGCGCTCGACAAGCGCAACTTCCGCCGTCGCGTGGAGGTGCTCGGGATCGTGCGCCCCACGCGCGAGATGCGGCGCACCGGTGCGACACGACCGGCGCAGCTCTGGCGCTTCGCGGCCACCGAGGCGCCGGAGGCGATCGGCGGCCCCGCGGCACCGGCGTCGACGAGCACCTCGTCGACCATCGCGACCGTCACGACGGCGCCGGTGGAGCCGCTCCGCCTCGCGCGCATGTCGCCGTCGCTGCGCCGCGGGCCGTCGCGCACCGCGGTGGCGCCGCCCGACGGCGAGTCGCTCGCCAGCGTGACGTCGGCGACCACACCGGGCCATGATCGCGGGAGCGCGGCCTGATGGAGCGGCACGTCACGCGCACGCTCGTCATCGGGAGCGGCGTCGCCGGGCTGCACACGGCCTGGCGCTGCGCCGAGCAGGGGCCGGTGCTCCTCATGACCAAGCGGACGCTCCGCGACAGCAACACGATGTGGGCGCAGGGCGGGATCGCGGCCGCCCTCGGCTCGGGCGACAGTCCGGCGCTCCACTGGCGCGACACGCTCGCCGCCGGTGGCGCGCTCACCGACGCCGAGGCGGTGCGCGTGCTCGTCACCGAAGGGCCCGAGCGCGTGCGCGAGCTCTTCGATGCCGGCGCACAGTTCGACCTGCGCGCCGACGGCTCGCTCAAGCTCGGCAAGGAGGCGGCGCATTCGCGGCGGCGGATCGTGCACGCGCACGGCGACCAGACCGGGGCCGAGGTGGTGCGCACGCTCGTCGACCAGGTCTACCTGAGCCCGAACGTGCGCATCCTCGAGACGGCACGCGTGCTCGACCTGGTGCTGCACGAGGGACGCTGCATCGGCGTGCGGGCGGCGGTGGACGGTGCGCCGGTGGAGGTGTACGCGCAGGCGATCGTGCTCGCCACCGGCGGCTGCGGGCAGGTCTTCCGCTACACGACCAACCCGGTGGTGGCCACCGGTGACGGCTTCGCGATCGCGCATCGCGCCGGCGCGACGATCGCCGACATCATGCCGGCCAAGCACAAGGCGGCCGAGCTCGCGCCGCGCGACGTGGTGGCGCGCGAGATCTTCCGCGCGCAGCAGCGCACCGGGCGCGTCTTCCTCGATGCGCGCGCGATCGCCGACTTCGACCGGCGCTTCCCCGGCATCTTCCGGCTCTGCAGCGCGCGCGGCATCGACCCGCGCACCGACCTCGTGCCGGTGACGCCGGCCGCGCACTACATGATGGGCGGCGTCGTCACCGACCTCGCCGGCCGCACGACGATCCCCGGGCTCTACGCGTGCGGCGAGGTGGCGTGCACCGGCGTGCACGGCTCGAATCGCCTCGCCAGCAACTCGCTGCTCGAGGGGCTCGTCTTCGCCGAGCGCGTGGCGCGCGACATCGCGGCGGTGCCCGCGCGCGAGGTGACGCCGCCGCCGGCGACGGCGTGGGCGGTGCCGGAGCTCGTCGATCGCGGGGCGGCGCAGGTGGCCGCCGACGCGGTCCGCCAGGTGATGTGGCAGCACGCCGGCATCGACCGCACCGCGCGCGGGCTGCGCACCGCGCTCGCCCGGCTCGAGGAGATCGAGGGGCGCCTCCCCGAGGGCGCGACCGAGGAGCGCAACCTGGTGGAGACGGCGCGCCTCATCGCGCAGGCCGCGCTCCTCCGCCGCGAGAGCCGCGGCGGGCACTATCGCAGCGACTTCCCCCGCACGCGCCGCAAGTGGCGCGAGACCCACATCGAATGGTGACGAACCGATGACCGTCCTCGAGGCGCACTACGACCAGGCGCTGCACGACGAGATCCGCACGCTGGCGAAGGCGCGCAACGCGGTGATCCTGGCGCACAACTACGAGCGCCCGGAGATCCAGGACGTGGCCGACTTCGTGGGCGACTCGCTCGGCCTCTCGCGCGAGGCGGCGCGCACCGACGCCGACGTGATCGTCTTCTGCGGCGTGCACTTCATGGCCGAGACGGCGGCGATCCTCTCCCCACGCAAGACCGTCCTCCTCCCCGACATGGCCGCCGGCTGCTCGCTGGCGAGCACGATCAACGCCGAGCAGCTGCGCGAGTGGAAGGCGAGCTACCCCGGCGCGGTGGTCGTCAGCTACGTGAACACCACCGCGGCGGTGAAGGCCGAGAGCGACTACTGCTGCACGAGCGGGAACGCGGTCGAGGTGATCGAGTCGATCCCGCCCGAGACGACGATCCTCTTCTGCCCCGACATGTTCCTCGGCGCGCACGTGAAGCGCGTCACCGGGCGCGAGAACATCGTGGTCTGGATGGGGGAGTGCCACGTGCACGCGGGGATCGATCCCGAGCACATCGAGCTGATGCGCGAACGGCACCCCGGCGCGGAGTTCACGAGCGTGCTCGATGCGGTGTCGAGCGGTGCGGTGAGCAGCCGGCGGCTGCAGGTGCTGAGCACCGAGGGGATGATCCGCCGTCCCGCGCAGAGCGAGGCCGACGAGTTCATCGTCGCCACCGAGATCGGGATCCTCCACCGGCTGCGGCGCGAGAACCCGGGCAAGGTCTTCCACGCCGCCAACGACCGCGCGAGCTGCGCCTACATGAAGGTGACGACGCTGCCCAAGGTGCTGCGATCGCTCGAGCACATGGAGCACCGCATCACCGTTCCCGCCGACGTGGCGGCGAAGGCCAAGCGGGCGATCGACCGCATGGTCGCGATCGGCGGCTCGCAGCCGAAGCCGCAGCTGTCGCCGGCGCCTGATCCGGCTGTCGATCCGGGAGAGTGAGTCCTGGCTCCTCGGCTTCGTCCTGTTCCGTGGGCGTGGGGGGCATCGTGAACTGCTGGTTGGCGCTGCATCCTCGGCCGGGGCGTCTCCGTGCCACGGAGGGATCCGCGTCGGGGCAGGGCTTGTAGCTGTCTCTCCGCTCGGCCGGTGAGGGACGGTGCGTGGAGGAACGGAGAGATCGACGCGTGTCGGGTGATCCCGCGCATGCGGGGCCAATCAACAGATTGTCCTGTGGGTCCTGCACATGCGGATGGCTCCGATCCGTCCACGCAGTCCTCCGTTCCTCCACGCACCGTCACTCACCGGCCAGGCGGAGAGACTGCTACGCCCCCGCCCCCCGCACGGCGCGCTCCGCGGCACGGAGGCCCCCCAGCCGAGGATGCAGCGGCAACCATCCGTTGACGATCCTCCCCTTCACGACGACGCTCGCATGAACGCACCGACCATCGACCTGCACGGCTTCCCGCTGAACGCCACCGAGACGCGAGCGCTGGTTCGCGCGGCGCTCGAGGAGGATCGCGCGTTCGACGACGTGACGACGCTG
>JALOPO010000124.1 GCA_025453855.1 Gemmatimonadaceae bacterium | reverse complement strand
GTGCGCCGCGCTGCCGGCGGCACGCGCGATGTCGCGGGCGAGCGACCGGACGTAGGTGCCGCCACCGCACACCACCTGCAGCCGGCAGCGATCGCCGTCCCAGGCGTCGATCGTGAGTGCGTGCACCTCGATCGCCACCGGCGCGAGCGCCACCGCGACGCCGGCGCGTGCGGCCTCGTACGCGCGCTGGCCACCGACGCGCTTGGCCGAGTACAGCGGCGGCACCTGCGACAGCGCGCCGACGAAGCGCGGCAGCAGCGCACGCACGTGGTGTTCGTCCGGCACGGGGGCGCGCACCGTGACCGCACCGGTGAGGTCCTCGGTGTCGGTCTCGGCGCCCCACTGCACGACCGCCTCGTAGTGCTTGGGCTCGTCGGGGAGATGCGCGAGCAGCCGCGTCGCACGCCCGGTGCAGAGCACGAGGATGCCGGTGGCGAACGGGTCGAGCGTGCCGGCGTGGCCGATGCGCCGCTCGCCGATCGCGCGACGGGCGGCGAGCACCGCATCGTGCGACGAGATGCCGGCGGGCTTGTCGAGCAGCACGAGGCCGTCGACCGGCGCGCGCTCAGTCGTCCGTGTCGTCACCGGCGCCGGGCGCAGGCTTGTTGAGCTGCGAGAGCAGCGACTCGATGCGCGCGGCGTACGCGACGCTCGTGTCGGTGCGGAAGACGAACTCGGGCGCCGAGCGCAGGCGCAGCGCACGCCCGACGGGGCCGCGCAGCGACGGGGCGAGTTCGGCGAGCGCCTCCATCACCCCCGCGCGCTGCGCCTCGTCGCCCATGATCGTCACGAAGACCTTCGCCTGCCGCAGGTCACGCGTGACCTCGACCCCGGTGACGGTCACGAGCGTCCCCGAGAGCCGCGCGTCCTCGACGTCGCGCTGCAGCCAGCGCGCGACCTCCTCGCGGATCGCTTCGGCCACCCGGTCCGGGCGACGTGGATTTCCTGCCATCGCAAGCCTCCGGGGCGTGGCGCCCCGTGTGGAGACGCGCGTGGCCCCCGCGGCGGAGTCCGCCGGGGGGCCACGCGCCGCGTCCCGTGATCAGGCCGACTCGCGCCCGTCGAGCGTGCGCGCGACCTGCTCCGTGCGGTAGACCTCGAGCACGTCGCCGACCTTGAGGTCGTTGAAGTTCTCGACGCCGATGCCGCACTCGAACCCTTCCTTCACCTCGCGCACGTCGTCCTTGAAGCGACGCAGCGAGCCGATCGTCCCCTCGTAGACCTCGATGCCGTCGCGGATCACGCGCACGCGACCCTGACGGTTGATGAGGCCGCTGCGGACCATGCAGCCGGCGATGACGCCGAACTTCGGCACGCGGAAGATCTCGCGCACCTCGGCCTCGCCGAAGATGACTTCCTTCTGCTCCGGGCGCAGCATCCCCTCGAGCGCCGCCTTCACGTCGGCGACGGCCTCGTAGATGATGCGATAGAGCTTGATGTCGACGCCCTCGCGCTCGGCCGCCGCACGCGCCTTGGTGTCGGGGCGCACGTGGAAGCCGATGATGATCGCGCCGGCGGCCTTGGAGAGCAGGATGTCGCTCTCCGAGATCGCGCCCACGCCGCGCTGGATGACCTCGACCTGCACCTCGGCGTTGCTGAGCTGCTGCAGCGCATCCGCGAGCGCCTCGGCCGGGCCGCCCTGGTCGGCCTTGATGAGGAGCTTGAGCGTGCGCTTCTCGGTGCCGGCCGACGCCGCCATGAAGTCCTCGAGCGAGACGGACGACTTGGTGGTGCGACGGCTCCGCGCCTCGCGCTCGAGGCGCTCACGACGCTGCGCGATCTCGCGCGCCGCCGTGGCATCCTCGACCTCGAGGAACTGGTCACCGGCCATCGGGACGCCGGTCATGCCGAGCACCTGCACCGGGATGCCCGGGCCGGCGCTCTTCACGTTCTTCCCGCGCTCGTCGAGCAGCGCGCGCACGCGCCCGCTGTAGACGCCGCAGATGAAGTCGTCGCCCACGTCGAGCGTGCCGTTCTGCACGAGGATCGTGGCGACGGGCCCCTTGCCCGGGTCGAGCTGGGCCTCGACCACCGTGCCCGTGGCGCGCCGGTCGGGATTGGCGCGCAGGTCGAGGAGCTCGGCCTGCAGGAGGATCTGCTCGAGCAGCTGGTCGACGTTCGTCCCCTTCTTGGCGGAGATGTCGGTGGCCAGCACGGTGCCGCCGAAGTCCTCGAGCACGACGTTGTGCTGCAGGAGCTCCTGGCGGACCTTGAGCGGCTGGGCGCCGGCGACGTCGATCTTGTTGATCGCGACGATCATCGGCACGCCCGCGTTGCGCGCATGCGAGATCGCCTCGATGGTCTGCGGCATCACCTGGTCGTCGGCCGCGACCACCAGCACGACGATGTCGGTGACCTGCGCGCCGCGCGCACGCATGGCGGTGAACGCCTCGTGGCCCGGCGTGTCGAGGAAGGTGATGGTGCGCCCACCGGCCAGCGTGACGTGGTAGGCACCGATGTGCTGCGTGATGCCACCGGCCTCGCCGGCGACGACGTTCGCCTTGCGGACGTAGTCGAGGAGCGACGTCTTGCCGTGGTCGACGTGACCCATGATGGTCACGATCGGCGGCCGCGGCACGCGATCCTCGTCGGCGTCCTCGACGTTCGTCTCGCCCTCGATCTCGACCTGGTACTCCTCCTCCCGGACCGCCTGGAAGCCGAACTCGCCGGCGATCAGCTCGATCTGGTCGAAGTCGAGACGCTGGTTGATGGTGACCATCAGGCCGAGGTGCTTGAACGCGAAGCCGACGATGTCGGTGGCGGGCACCTTGAGGATCTGCGCGAGCTCGGAGACGGTGATGAACTCGTTGACGCGCACGGTGGTGCGCTCGCGCTCCGCGTTCGCGGCGCGCAGCGCCTCGAGCGCCTCGCGCGACGACGAATCGTCGAAGCGGCGGCGACGGCCGGCCGGGCCGCGGAGCGCGCCCATCGTCTTGGCGATGTTCGCATCCACGGCCGCCTGGTCCACGTTGCCGCGACGTCCCTTCTTGCCCCCGCCACGGCGTGGATCACCACCCGTGCGCGGCGGGAGTCCGACGCCGGCCGCGGCCGGCGGACCGCCGGGCCCGCGCCGATCACCACCGGGGCCGCGATATCCGCCACCGGGGCCGCCGCCCTGGCCTGGCCCGCGCGGCGCAAATGCGCCGGCAGGGCGCGGACGCGGGGGAAGCCCCGCGCCGGCCGGCCGCGGCCCACCACGATCGCCACCACCACCCGGTCCGGCCGGGCGCGGCGGCGCGCTCACCGACGCGGGGCGCGGCGGCTGCAGCGGCGCGCGCGGCGACGGCGAGGCCGACGCCACCGGGGCGACCGGCGGCGTCATCGACGACGGGCGATTGATCGCCGGCTGGGCCGGCGGCCGCGGCGGCGCAGCGTCGCGTGGCGGCAGCGCGACCGACGGGACCGCCGACGGCGCGGCAGGAGTGGCCGCAGCCGGCGCGATTGGTGCCGGCGGGGCAGCGCGCGGCGCCTCGGTCGCGGGCGCGACGGGCTCCACCGGCGCCGCGGCGGGCGACCGCACCTCCTCGGTGAGGGCGGGCGCGGCCTCGACGACCGGTGCCGGCGGCGCCGCGATCTCGACCAGCGCGGCCGCCTCGGCCGCAAGTTCGGCCGCCGCGGCGTGCTGCGCGGCGACGTCGGCGGCCTTGCGCCGGCGCACGGCCGGCGCACCCGGCCCGGCGGCGGGATCGACGGTCGCGGTGGCGGCGACGGGCGGGGCCTCGACGGCGACCACCGGCGCCTCGGGCGCCGGAGCCGGCGCACCCTTGCGACGCCGAGCGGCCCCCGCGGGCGCGGCCGGCTGCGCGGCACGCTGCTGCCGGGCGCGCTTCTCGCGCTCCCAGCGCGCGCGCACCCGCGACACGTGATCGTCGGTCAGCGCGCTCTGCGCGCCGTACACGGGGACATCCATCGAGCGCAGCATGGCGATGACCTCATCCACGCCGATCTCGAACTCCCGTGCCATGTCTGCCACAAGCAGCTTGCTCAATCCGTCCTCCGAGGCCCTTCACGCACCGGGAGCCCCAGCTCCCGGATGCCCTTGGCGAGCGCAGGGTCCGTGACCCCGACCGCCGCCACCTGTTCCTTGCCCACCGCGTGTCCCAGCACCTGCCCGCTCACGCCCCCGAACAGCGGGACGCCGCGCGCCTCGAGCAGCGGGACGACCTTGGCGACGCTGTGCGCCGCCGCATCGTCCGCCACCAACGCGAGCGCGAGCCCGCCCTTCCGGGCCGCGGCTCGCACCTGTTCCACCCCCACCACCACCAGCCGCCCACGCACCCCGAGTCCGAGGAGCCGGGCGAGGCGCGTCGCATCGACCTCGCTCAGGCCGACGCCTCCGCGGCCCCGCCATCGGGCGTCGCATCGTCCGTCGTCAGCTCGTCGAGGATCGCGACGATCCGGTCCGCCTCCTCGGGCGCGATGCCCGGCAGGCGGAGGAAGTCGGCGCGCTCCAGATCAATAATATCATTGAGCGTGCGATACCCGCCCGCCTCGAGCACCGCGACGGTGGAGATCGAGAGCCCCTCGATCGCGGAGAGCGGGACGTCGGCCGCCTGCTCCTCGCCCGGCAGCGGCGCGAAGCCGGCTCCCTCGGCCCCCTTCTCCACCCACTCGCGACTCGAGTAGAGATCGATCTTCCAGCCGGTGAGTTCACTGGCCAGGCGCACGTTCTGCCCCGCCCGGCCGATGGCCAGCGAGAGCTGGTCGTCGTCGACCACCGCCTGGATCGTGCGCGTGGCGGCGTCGCTGAAGACGCGCGCCACCTTCGCCGGCGCGAGCGCCAGCTTGGCGAAGCGCTCCGGGTCGGCCGACCACGGGACGATGTCGATGCGCTCGCCCCCCAGCTCGTTCACGACCGCCTGCACGCGCGCCCCCTTGAGCCCCACGCAGGCGCCCACGGGATCGATCGCGTCGTCGCGCGAGACGACGGCGATCTTGGTGCGGCTCCCCACCTCGCGCGCGGCGGCGCGGATCTCGACGATCCCCTGCGCGATCTCGGGGACCTCGAGCTTGAAGAGCGCCTGCACGAAGAGCGGGTCGCCACGCGAGAAGATGAGGCGCGGCCCCTTGGGGCTCTCCTCGACCTTCTTGAGCACCGCGCGGATCGTCTCGCCCTGGTGGTAGTGCTCGCGATGGTTCTGCTCGCGATAGGGGATGATCGCCTCGGCCTCGCGGTGCTTGTTCAGCATGAGCACGATCTTGCCGCGCTCGATCTGCTGCACCTCGCCGGAGAAGAGGTCACCCACGCGACCGCTGAACTCGTCGCGGATCTTGGTCCGCTCGCCCTCGCGGACACGCTGGAGGATGCGCTGCTTGGCCGCCTGCACCGCGGTGCGCCCGAACTCGGCGAACTCGATGGGCGTCTCCATCACGTCGCCGACCTCGAAGGTCTCGTCGAGGAAGCGCGCCTCCTCGAGGGTGACCTCGCGGATCGGATCGGTGACGCTCTCCACCACCGTGCGCAGGCGCACGATGCGGATCTCGCCCTTGGCCTCGTCGATCTCGACCTCGGCATCGACCGTCGGTCCGTACTTGCGCTGCAGCGCCGCGACGATCCCGTCCTGCAGCAGCCCGCGCAGCTCCTCGCGGTCCATCTGCTTGGAGTTCGTGAGCTCGCGGATCGCGTTGAGGATCTCCATCGTCGTCCCCTCAGCCGTCTCGGTTCCAGGTGACGACCAGCTGCGCGGTCTTCACGGCCGCCAGCGCCACCCGATGTTCTGTCCCCTTGTCGTCGCGCAGGACGCCGATCTCGCCGTCGTCCGCGCGTTCGGTGCCCACCAGCGTTCCCTCCACACGGCTCCCCGGCAGCGCGGCACTGGTGACCGCCGCCCGCCTGCCGGCGAAGCGCCGCCAGTCACCGCCATGGCGCAGCGGCCGCTCCATCCCGGGCGACGACACCTCGAGGCG
>JALOPO010000123.1 GCA_025453855.1 Gemmatimonadaceae bacterium | reverse complement strand
TTCCACACCTTCGTCGCCCCGCAGACCGCATGCGCATCGTGCCAGAGCGTGTCGATGCGCGAGGCCCGCGCGTCGTCCCGCTGCACGCGCGCCGAGCGCTGCGCCGGATCGGCGACGGCCGCGCGACGGGCGTCGTAGGCCGAGGGGGCGATGGCGAGCACCTCGCAGAGCGGCGCGACCCCGTACTCGGCGCGATCTCCTCGAGCCGCTGGGCGTCAGCGCTCGTCGGGCCGGGGCGGGTGCCGGCGTCCCGCTCCACCTGCCGGAGCCATCGTCGCAAGGTGTCCCCGGTCATGTCCAGCTTGGGGGGGATGGCGCTGGTCGCCGCTCACTGCGACGGGTCCTGGTCACGCTCCTCCCGGACCAGGCGCATCGCCCGCTCCCGAACCTCGGGCGAGCAGTCGCCCCGCTTCGGCGTGCCCATGCCTCCAACCCTCCCACAGGTGGGAGTCTCCGGCAAACCCGGGGCGGTTCAGTTCGTGCCTGTGGCGTGGTGGTGTTTGCGCGATGCTTGCCAGCGGGTGCGTGCCGGTCGTAGCGTCCGGGCATGCATCCGACTCCCCGACGGCCGGTGGGCGGCCGCGCGGTGCTGTGTCGAACGGTCGTCGCCATGACCGTCGCGTGCACGATCCCGGCGCGCATCGCGACCGCGCAGGAGGGCGATGATCGCGTCCACGACACGCGCGCGCAGCTCGAGCTGCATGACCACGTGATGGTCGATGCGATGCGGATGACTGGCGCCTGCAGTTCCCGGCCACGTACAGCTTCTCCAAACGGTTCGGCGCGCCCCGACGGGCGCAGTGCCACGTCCATCGCTCCCACCTGGTGAGGTCACCCGCATGCCGTCGTTCCGCTCGTTCGTTGCCTGCCTCGCTGCGGTGGTGGCGGTCCCACCGGTCACGGCGCAGGCGCCGTCGGCCGCGCCGCCACGCGTGACGCTCTTCACCAACGTCCGCGTCTTCGACGGCACGGGGAGCGCGCTCTCGGCGCCCACGAACGTGCTGGTGCGCGGGGCGGTGATCGAGCGCATCTCGGCGGCGCCGATCGCGGTCGACCGGAGCG
The DNA here is from genome assembly GCA_025453855.1 of Gemmatimonadaceae bacterium. Taxonomy (GTDB): domain Bacteria; phylum Gemmatimonadota; class Gemmatimonadetes; order Gemmatimonadales; family Gemmatimonadaceae; genus JALOPO01. The sequence goes on along the minus strand of JALOPO010000123.1, from coordinate 4,866 downwards.
CCACCACGACGATCATCGACGGGCGCGGGCGCACGCTCATGCCGGGGCTCATCGACGCCCACGTGCACATCGGCCTGAGCACCCTCACGAACGCGCAGCTGCTCGGTGCGGAGCCGGGCTTCACCTTCCTCGTCGCCGGTGCCGAGGCGCAGCGCACGCTCCTGCGCGGGATCACCACGGTGCGCGATCTCGGCGGGCCGACGTTCGGGCTCAAGCGCGCGATCGACATGGGCGTCGTGCCGGGGCCGCGCATCTTCCCGTCGGGGGGCGATGGTCTCGCAGACGGGCGGCCACGGCGACTTCCGCCTGCCGAACGACGTGCCGGCGGCGATCGCGGCGCCGCTCTCGTACGCGGATCGCGTGGGTGCCTCGGCGCTCGCCGACGGCGTGGACCAGGTGCACCTGCGCGTGCGCGAGCAGCTGCGCGGGGGGGCGTCGCAGATCAAGCTGATGGCCGGCGGCGGCGTCTCGTCGGACTACGACCCCATCGACGTGAGCCAGTACACGGTGGCCGAGTTCCGCGCAGCGGTGGAGGATGCGGAGAACTGGGGGACGTACGTGGCGGTGCACGCCTACACGCCGCGCGCGATCCGTGCCGCGATCGAGGCCGGCGTGCGTTGCATCGAGCACGGCCAGCTGATGGACGAGGCGACGGCGAAGCTGATGGGCGAGAAGAAGATCTGGCTCAGCGTGCAGCCCTTCGTCCGCGACGACGACTACGTGCCGCTCCCCAATCCGGTGAACCGCGCCAAGCAGGAGGCGATGATGGCCGGCACCGACTCGGCGATCGTCTGGGCCAGGCGGCACGGCGTACGGATCGCGCTCGGCACCGACCGGCTGCGCGGCACGGCGGAAGCGGCGCGCCAGTCGACCGACCTGGTGAAGTTCGGGCGCTGGTTCCCGCCGACGGAGGTGCTGCGCATGCTCACCAGCGGCAACGCCGAGCTGCTCGCGATGGCGGGGCCGCGCAGTCCGTACCAGGCGGGGGCGCTCGGCGTGGTGAAGGCGAGGGCCTACGCCGACCTGGTGCTCGTGGACGGCGATCCGACGCGCGACCTGGCGCTGATCGGCGATCCGCAGCGGAACTTCGTGGTGATCATGAAGGACGGGGCGATCATCAAGAACACGAGCGCGGCGGCCGCCGAGCGCTGACGGCCGCCAGGCCGCCGGCGCGACCGCACATGGCAGCCCCGGGGCCGCCGCGCGTCGTGCGTGCTCAGCGTGGTGCGCGCAGCTCCGCCTGCACCGGCGCGAGTCCGGCGTCGTACATGCGGCGGATGTAGGCCACGAGCGCCGGATCGGTGTTCCGTTCGCTGCCGCCACGCACCGGCGGTGCGGGGTCGTACTCGAGGTCGAGCATCGCCGCCTGGGCGTAGCGCTCGCCCCGGATCTCGCGCACGAGGGCGAGGCTCATGTCCATGCCGGCGGTGACGCCGGCCGAGGTCCAGATCTTCCCCGAGCGCACCCAGCGCTCGGGGTGATAGGTCGCGCCGTAGTCGCGCTCGAGGATCTCGCGTCCCCACCAGTGCGTCGTCGCGGGGAGCCCGGTGAGCAGCCCCGCGCCGCCGAGGATCCAGGCGCCGGTGCAGACGCTGGTGGTGAAGCGTGTCGTCGGGTGCACGCGACGCACCCAGTTGGTGATCGCCGTGTCGTGCGCCGCGCGATACGTGCCGCCGAAGCCGCCGGGAACGACCAGCAGGTCGAGCGAGTCGACCTCGCTGATCGCGTGATCGGCGATGACGGTCAGCCCGGTCATGTTGCGCACGGGGCCGCGCGCCTTCGCGATCAGCTTGATGGTCACGCCCGGCAGCTCGCTCAGGACCTGGTGCGGGCCCATGGCGTCGAGCGTCGTGTAGCCGTCGTAGAGCAGGATGCCGATCGTGCGCACGGGGACGCGCGCGGGGCCGAACTCGCGTTCGAGGCGCGCACCCATCGACGCGAGGGCGGAGTCGTCGAGGACGGACGGCGTGCTGGTGGGGGCGGCGGTCGTCGCGACGACCGGCGTGCGCATCGGCGCGCTGCAGGCCGCGAGCGTGGCGATGACGGCGAGGAAGGCGCGCGGCGGCATGGAACGGGAGGCGAGAGGCATCGGCGGTCTCAGAAGCGGGCCCCGACCGTCATTCCGTACGTGCGCGGCGGGGCGAGCTGGGCGAAGGTGAAGAAGGTCGGCGACGCGTAGCCGAGGTAACGACGATCGGTGGCGTTGCGCACGAAGCCGGCGACGGTCCAGCGTCCGACGTCGATCGCGCCGCGCAGGTGGACGAGCTGCACCGGTGCCTGCGCGATCGTGTTGGCCACGTCGAAGTACTGGCGGCCGAAGGCCTGGAGCTCGGTGCGCAGCTGCCACGACGCGGGCACGCCGAGGAGCGGCCGGCCGGGGAGCGGACGCGCGAGCTGCAGCGCGGTGGTGCTCGTGTAGGCCGGCGTGTAGTACGCGCGATTGCCGGTGCGATCCTCGCCCAGGAAGGTGAGGGCGCGATAGCGCGCGTCGGTGATGCCCAGCGCCTGCTGCACCTCGATGCCACGCCATGGCAGCGCGACGATCTCGAGCTCGCCGCCCTGCGAGCGCACGCGTCCGAGGTTGCCGACGACGAAGTCGCCCGGCGAGGCCGCGAAGATGAGCTGCTGGTCGCGCCAGTCGATGCGGAAGAGCGAGGCGTTCACGAGAAGCCGCCGATCGAGCCATGCGCCCTTCATCCCCACTTCGACGTTGTCGCTCGTCTCGGGCTCGTAGAGCCGCGTGGCCGCGTTCGGCGTGAAGAGGTTGATGCCGCCGGCTCGGAAGCCGCGGGCCCACGTCGCCGAGAGCTGCCACCGGTCGTCGGGGCGGAGGACGATCGCGGCACGCGGCGAGACGGCGCGGAAGGTCGCGCGCCGGTCGGCGTCGCGGACGTTGTAGTCGGGCACACCGTTGCGGAGCGTGAAGTCGACCGCCGTGCCGCGTCGCACCTCGCGATCCCAGCGTGCCCCCGCGGTCAGTTCGAGGCGTGCGGTCGGGAGCCACGTCGCCTCGCCGAAGACGGCGCTCCCGGTGTTCACCAGCTCGCCCCCCTGCACGGTGGCGAACGGGAGCTGCGCGGCGACCGCGGGCGGGAAGAGCGCGGCGGCGCCGGCTCGATAGTCGGTGGCGTTGCCGACCGTTCGTGACTGCCGGAACCCCGCCACCCCAGCCACCCAGCGCAGCGAGCGTGCACCCGGTGCGGAGGCGAGGCGCAGCTCCTGATTGAGGATCGTCTGCGGCTGGAATGCACCGAGCGCGAGGCGGTGTTCGGACGAGGCGCGGAAGACGTCGGTGGGGGTGCCATCGAAGTCGATGTCGCGGTAGGCGAAGCCGATGTGCTGCGCGGACGTCACCGACTGGAACGCGACGCGGGCGCCGTCATGGCGCACCGAGAGCGCGCCATTGACGAGTCGGCGCTCGCTCCGCCCGAGCTGGTCGCGCGCGAGCGTGAAGGGGCGGGCGAAGGCGATGCTGTCACTTGGCGCGAAGGCGAAGTAGCCGCTGTTGCGCGCCGAGCGATCCTGCTGCGCCTTGGCGGTCGCCTCCGCGGACCACGCGCCGCCCGGCAGCCAGCGAAGCGCCGCGGCCGCGTAGGTAGCGGTGTTGTCGCCGAAGCGCGCGTCGTCGGCACCCGAGCGTGCGATCGGCGTGCCGGTGAGGTCGTTGCGATAGAAGCCATCACGCTGCTGGCGTTGTGCGGAGACCGAGAGGAAGAGCCGGTCGCGGACGAGCGGCGTGCGGAACGCGGCGGAGAGGCGCGTGAGCCCGAGGTTGCCGATCCCGGTCTCCACGCTCCCACGTCGCTCGTTGCCGGGCGGACGCGTGACGATGTTGATCACGCCGCCGAGCGCGTTGCGTCCGTACTGCGTGCCCTGAGGACCGCGGAGCACCTCGATCCGCTCGATGTCGACGAGCGAGAGTCCGTTGCCGGCGATGTCGAAGGCCGGCACGCCGTCGACGTACGTCGCGACCGCCGGCTCGTCGGAGAAGGCGGCGATGCCGCGGATGCCAAGGATCGCCTGGTACGGGACGCCCTGGTCGCTCCACTGCAGGTTGGGCACGAGCCCGGGGAGATCGCGCAGCTCCCAGACGCGCGCGGCCTGCACGCGATCGGCATCGAGGACGGTGAGCGACCCCGGCACGCGGTCCGCCCGTTCCTCGCGTCGGTCCGCGGTCACGACGGCGGCAGCGAGCTGCTGTGGCGCCGGCGCGAGGTCGAGGGCGAGTGGTGACGCCGTCGGCGCGGTGATGTCGCGGGTGAGCGCGGCATAGCCGGGACGCTGCGCGAGCAGCGTGTAGCGGCCGGGGCCCGGCGGCTGCAGTCGGAAGCGTCCGAGGCTGTCGCTGCGCGTGACCACGCCGGTGTTGAGCAGCGACAGGCGCACACCGGCCAGCGGTGTACCGGCGGCCCGCACGGTGCCGGTGACGGGTGTGGTCGCCTGCGCGCTCGCGGTGAATGGTGCGAGCAGGACGGCGCTGCAGAGGACGATGGCGCGACGGATCATGGATCGAGTGGGAGGTGACGTGCGGAGTCGGGGCTGGTTGGCGGACCACCGTCCCCGGTGCGCGCGCCGCGTGCGGTCGCGCGGCGCAGCCAGCGCCCGATCACGAGCGCGCCGACAAGGAGCAGGAGCGCCGGCAGGACGTACGCGACGAGGCCGAAGCCCGACGGCGCCGGTGCACCGCGTACCGCGTCGCCGTATGTGGTCACGAGCGCCGCCTGCACGCGCTCGGCCGGCTCGCCGCCCGCGATCCGCGCGCGCACGGCCACGCGCAGCGACTCGGCCTGCGGGCTCGTGCAGTTCGCGAGCGTCAGGCCGGGACAGAAGGGCGACATCGTCTCGGCGATCACGCGTTCGGCGGCC
>JALOPO010000122.1 GCA_025453855.1 Gemmatimonadaceae bacterium | reverse complement strand
TTCTTCCGCGGCGTCGCCTACGGCCCGAGCCTCCTCGCCGCCGCGCTCGTGCTCGCGATCATGGTGCTGCCGTACGTCGCGGCAGTCTCGCGCGAGGTGATCGGCACCGTCCCCGTGCCCATGCGCGAGGCGGCGCTCGGCGTGGGCGCGACGCGCTGGGAGGTGCTGCGCGACGTCGTCTTCCCCGCCGCACGCACCGGGCTGGTGGGCGGGCTCCTGCTCGGCCTCGGGCGCGCGCTCGGCGAGACGATGGCGGTGACGATGGTCATCGGCAACCGGCACGAGCTCACCGCCTCGCTGCTGAGCCCCGGCTACACGCTCGCGAGCGTGATCGCCAACGAGTTCGGCGAGGCGCGCGACGATCGGCACCTGTCGGCGCTCCTCGCGCTCGCGCTCCTGCTGCTGACGGTGACGCTCGCCGTGAACGCACTCGCGCGGCTCCTCACGCGTCGCGCGCGACGCACCGCCGTCGCCTGAGCCGCTCGTGACCACCTCCGTCGCCCTTCCGCCCTTCGAGGCGCCGCCACGCACCGAGGTGAGCGCGCGACTGCGCTGGCGCATGCTGCGCAGCGCCTTCGTCCTCGGCGCGGCGATCGCCGGCACCGGCCTGGCGTTGCTCCCGCTCCTCTCGATCCTCGCGCATCTCGCCATCACGGGGTGGCAGGCGGTCGGCGTCGCGCTCGTCACCGACGTGCCGCGCCCGATCGGCGTCGAGGGCGGTGGCCTCGGCAACGGGATCGCGGGCTCCATCGTCGTCGTGGCGCTGGCGGCGCTCGCCTGCGTGCCGCTCGGCGTGGGCGCGGGACTCTGGGTGCACGAACATCGCGGCACGCGTGCGGCCGATGCACTCACCTTCCTCGCCGACGTGCTGAACGGCGTGCCGTCGATCGTGCTCGGCATCACCGCCTGGGCGCTGCTCGTGCGACCGGTGGGACGCTTCAGCGCGCTGGCCGGTGCGGCGGCGCTGGCGATGGTCGCGATCCCGCTCGTGCTGCGCGCCACCAGCGACGTGCTCGCGCAGGTGCCGCGCACGCTCTGGGAGGCCGGGCTCGCGCTCGGCTATCCGCGCTGGCGTGCCGGCCTCGCGGTGGTGCTCGCGACGGCGCGCGCCGGCGTGGCGACGGGAGTCCTGGTCGCGCTCGCGCGAGTGGCCGGCGAGACCGCACCGTTGCTCTTCACGGCCTTCGGCTCGCTCTACTGGGCGCTCGACCCGCGCGGGCCGGTGGCGGCGCTCCCGCTGCAGGTCTACGCGATGGCGCTCAGCCCGTTCGATGCCTGGCGCTCGCTGGCGGCGGCCGGTGCGCTGCTGCTGGTGATCGGCGTCGCGGGCGCGAGCGTGCTCGCGCGACGCGCGCTCGCGCACGTGATGCGGGGGCGCGCGTGACCACGAACGGCACCGGCATGCTGCACGCCGAGCGAAGCACGTTCACCGCGGCGCCGGCACGCGGCTCTGGGGGACTCGCGGCGGAACAGGTGAGCGCGTGGCACGGGACGCGTCGCGTGCTGCACGACGTCACGCTGCCGTTCCCGCACGGCGAGATCACCGCGCTCGTGGGCCCGTCGGGCTGCGGCAAGAGCACGCTGCTGCGCTGCCTCAACCGGCTGCACGAACTCGCACCCGGCGCGGCGGTGGCGGGACAGGTGCGACTCGACGGCGCCCCGGTCTACGACGCGTCGCACGACGTGGAGGCGCTGCGCCGGCAGGTGGCGATGGTCTTCCAGCGCCCGACGCCCTTTCCCGCCTGGTCGATCGGCGACAACGTGCTCGCCGGGCTGCCGTCGCGCGGTCGCACGCTGGCGCCGGCCGAGCGGCGCGCGCGCGCGCAGCTGGCGCTCGAGCGCGCGGGGCTCTGGGAGGAGGTGCACGATCGCCTGGGTGCCTCGCCGCTCTCGCTCTCCGGTGGGCAGCAGCAGCGGCTCTGCCTCGCACGCGCGCTCGTCACCGCGCCGCGCGCGCTCCTCCTCGACGAGCCGACGAGCGCGCTCGATCTCGCCAACGCGCTCCGCCTCGAGCGGACCTTCGACGCACTCCGCAACTCGATGGCGATCGTGCTCGTCACGCACGACCTGACGCAGGCACGGCGTCTCGCCGACCGCATCGCGGTGATGTGGGACGGGGCGCTGCTCGTGCACGACACGCCGGTGGCGGTGCTCGAGGAGCACGACGACCCGCGCGTCCGGGCATTGGTCGAAGCATGACCGAGCGCTTCGAACTGCTCGGGTGGCGCGTGTCGTTCGGCACGCGCGACGTGCTCCGCGACGTGCACGCGCGCATCCCCGCGCGCGGCGTGACCGCGCTCGTGGGGCCGAGCGGCGGCGGCAAGAGCACGCTGCTGCGCTCGCTCAACCGGCTCGTGGACGAGGTGCCCGGCGTACGCCTCGGCGGGCGCATCCTGCTCGACGGCGAGGACCTGCGGCGCCGCGCGCTCCCCGCGGTCGTGCTGCGCCAGCGCGTGGCGATGGTCGGGCAGCAGCCGGTCGCGCTTCCCATGAGCATCTTCGAGAACGTCGCCTACGGGGCGCGCCTCGCCGGCGTGCGCGGTGCGGCGCTGCGCACGCGTGTGCACGAGGCGCTCGAGCGTGCGCTCCTCGCCGACGAGGTCGCGCAGCGGCTCGACGACGATGCCATGGGGCTCTCCGGCGGGCAGCTGCAGCGGCTCGCGCTCGCGCGCTGCTTCGCGCTCGAGCCCGACGTGCTCCTGCTCGACGAACCGACGAGCGCGCTCGACCCGATGGCGAGCGCGCACTTCGAGCGCGTGGTCGCCGAGGTGGCGCAGGACCGGACGGTGGTGCTGGTGACGCATCACCTGGCGCAAGCGGTGCGGCTCGCGCGGCACATCCTCACGCTCGAGGATGGTCACGCCACGCCGGGGTGGTCGCGCGACGCGCAGGCGACGATCGCGCGCAGCGGTGCCGAGCCGCGCGCCGACGAAGGACGGCGGCGGGCGGACCTGGACGAGGCACTGTCGGTCCCGTGACCCCGCCCGTCCGCCGTGCGCCCTCGCGGCGCCGGTGGCGCGCACTAGGTTCCGCCGCGGAACCTCTTCACGCCGCATGACGACCGCCGATCGCGCCCCGACGCCCACGCCGCCCGTCCCGCATCCCGCCGTCGCCGCCAGCAGCGGCGCGGGGGTCCGTCGCATCGCCGCCATCGACATCGGTTCGAACTCCATCCGCGCCATCATCGCCGACGTCACGGCGCAGGGCGAGATCCGCGTGGTCGACGAGATGAAGGCCGCGCCGCGGCTCTCGGCCGGCGTCGACGAGACGGGGATGCTCGGCGAGGCCAACATGCAGGCCGCGCTGGAGGGGCTGCAGCGGATGCAGGCGCTCGCCTCGCAGCTCGGCGCGTCGCGCATCGAGTGCGTCGCCACCAGCGCCGTGCGCGATGCGAGCAACGGCGCCGCCTTCCTGCGACGCATCCGCGACCTCACCGGGCTCGATGCGCGCGTGATCTCGGGGGACGAGGAGGCGTATCTCTCGTTCCGCAGCGCGCAGGCCCACTTCGACCTCGGTCACGGGCGCCGCGTCGTCTGCGACATCGGCGGGGGCTCGCTCGAGCTGGCGCTCAGCGCCGACGGGCTCGTGGAGCGGCTGCTCTCGGTGCCGTTCGGGGCGATCCGTGCCACCGAGGCCTGGCTCCGGGGCGACGCGCGACGCGGCGTGCGGCGGCTCCGCAAGGCGCTGCGCGAGGAGATCAGCACGCGCTTCGCGGTGAAGGAGTGGCGCGGCGCGACGATGATCGGCGCCGGCGGCACCTTCACCAACCTGGCGGCGATGGTGCTCGCGAAGCAGCGCGCGCTGCAGGCGGCGCGGTCGGTGCACGGCACCGTGGTGACGCGCGGCGACGTGGAGCACCTGCTCGACCGGCTGGTCGAGCTCTCGCCGCAGGAGCGGCTCACCGTCCCCGGGCTCAACCCGCTGCGCGCCGACATCATCGTCGCCGGCCTCGCCGCGGCGGCCGAGGTGATGGCGTTCCTCGACATCCGCGAGCTGCACGTCTCGGCCTACGGCATCCGCGAGGGGCTCCTGCTCGAGGCGGCCGAGGTGGCGCCGCAGCCCACCGATCCGGGCGAGGGGCGCGAGCGGAGCGTGCTGCAGTTCGCGGAGCGCACGCACTACGAGGCGCCGCACGCGCACCACGTGCGCGCCCTCGCGCTGCAGCTCTTCGATGCGCTCGGCGAGACGCTCGGCTGCCGCCAGGCCGATCGCCAGACGCTCGCCGATGCGGCGCTGCTCCACGACATCGGCTACCACATCAGCTACGACGATCATCACAAGCACGCCTACCACCTGATCGTGCACGCGCGACTGGTCGGGGTCGGGCCGGAAGAGCAGCTGGTGATGGCCAACGTGGCGCGCTATCACCGCGGCCCGGTGCCCAAGATGCGGCACCGCCCCTTCGCGCAGCTCAATCGCGAGCAGCGGCAGCGCGTGCAGCGCCTCGCCGCCCTGCTGCGCGTCGCCGATGGCTTCGACCGCGGTCACGTGGGCGCGGTGCAGACGCTCGCCATCACGCACACCGATCGCGCGCTGCGCATCGTCCCCACCCCCGATCCGCGCGCCACGTCGATGCGGCTCGAGCTCTGGGGGGCGAGCCGCAAGAGCGACCTGCTCTCGTCGCTGCTCGGCGTCGATGTGGAGGTGATCGGCCCCGACGGTCGCCCGGTGCGCGGCGACGACGACGATCGCGTCGACTGACGCGGGGACGACGGGCATGAGCGGCAATCTCGTCCTGCGCGCGGGGCCCGACGCGCTGCGCCTCCTGCGCGAGCGCGGGCTGCGCGCCGAGGACGTGGCGGTCGTCCCCGGTGCGAGCGGCGGGCCCAAGTGGCTCGTGCTCGCCGGGCTCGATCGCTGGCTCTGGGGCGACTTCCTTCGCGGTCCACGCCACTCGCCGGTGCACGGGATCGGGTCGTCGATCGGAAGCTGGCGGCTCGCCTGCGCGGCGCAGCGCGATCCCATGGCCGCCTTCGACCGCGCACGGCGCGCGTACGTCGAGCAGACCTACCCGCCGAAGCCGAGCGTCGCCTACATCGGCGAGACCGCGCGCGAGATCCTCGGCGTCCTGCTCGGCGACAGCGGCGTGGACGAGATCCTCACGCATCCGTGGCTGCGCCTGCACGTGGTGACGGCCGAGTCACGGCATGCGGTGGCGAGCGAGCGCTATGGCGTGCAGGCCGCGGCGCTGGCGGTTGCTGCTGCGGGCAACGTGCTCGCGCGGCGCACGCTCGCGCTGCACGTGCGACGCGTGATCTTCCACGCCGACCCCGCGCCGGCGGCGTTCACGGCCTTCACCGACTTCCCCACGCGCCACCTCCCGCTCACGCGCGAGACGCTCGCCCCGGCGCTCCTCGCGAGCGGCGCGATCCCGCTCCTCTTCCCCGGCGTGCGCATTCCCGGCGACGGCAACCGCGTGCATCGCGACGGCGGCGTGATCGACTACCATCTCGCCGTCGACTACGGGCGCGGCGACGGGCTGGTGCTCTACCCGCACTTCTATCCGCACCTCGTCCCCGGCTGGTTCGACAAGTCGCTGCCGTGGCGACGCGGGCGCGGCGCGGGGTTGCGGCGTACGCTGGTGATCGCGCCGAGCCCCGACTGGGTGGCGCGCATTCCCGGCGGCCGCATTCCCGACCGCGGCGACTTCAACCGCCTCGACGACGCGACGCGCATCCGCACCTGGTACGGCGTCGTGGCCGCGGCCGAGCAGCTCGCCGACGAGATGCGCGAACTGGTCGCGCTCGGACCGCGGATCGCGGAGCGCGTGCAGCCGATCGACTGACGCGCGCCGCGCTCCGCGACGCCTCAGGGCGGCAGCGTGAGCCCGGCGGTCGCGAGCACGCGCGAGAGCAGGTCGAGATCGGCGGCGAGCGTCGCCGGCTGCTGCTCGGTGAGGAACTGGCGCAGGTGCGAGAGCTGGTTGGCGACGCGCTCGACCTGCG